>NZ_JALIHH010000270.1:0-293 GCF_022869435.1 Aeromonas sp. LsrichE-8G | reverse complement strand
AGGCGCTATCCAGGGATAACCGGGCAAACAGACGGATGGAGGCGATTTCGTACAGAGCATCTTCCATCGCGCCATCGCTCAGGTTGTACCAATGCTGCATGCAGTGAATGCGTAGCATGGTTTCCAGCGGATAAGGTCGCCGGCCACTACCAGCCTTGGGGTAAAACGGCTCGATGACTTCCACCATGTTTTGCCATGGCAGAATCTGCTCCATGCGGGACAAGAAAATCTCTTTTCTGGTCTGACGGCGCTTACTGCTGAATTCACTGTCGGCGAAGGTAAGTTGATGACTC
>NZ_JALIHH010000269.1:0-1257 GCF_022869435.1 Aeromonas sp. LsrichE-8G | reverse complement strand
CAGGGCGAGAGCGTGAACATATTGTTAAATTGATGCCAGTTCAGCTAACCCAGCATCCAGTACCTTTTCCAGATATGGGCTGCTCATGCCCGCAAATTGCTGCTTCTTCCGCAAGCTTGCCTTACGGCTGGTTTCGGCTCGCAGCATGTTTTGCGCCATGTGTCGTGCACAGGCCAATATTTGAGGAGCATCACCTCGATATATCTGGCAGGCATCCTCATTCATCACGACATCCAGAACCCAATGCAGGCTATTTTCAATTGCCCAGTGCCCTCGTACCGCTGAGGCAAACTGCTCTGGTGTCAGTTCAGCCGAGCTGATGTAGTAGCGATACTCCATCGAAAATTTTTTCATATTTTCAATTCGATAGGATATTGCGACACCAACACTCTTCAGCGCTTTCCACTCTGGAAATTGCTCTGATAGTGCTCCGGCTGGTAACACATGGTACTCGCGGCCATCAATGCGACCGTGCTCTTTCTCGACACTGAACGTTTCTTCACTCAGTGGCTTCTTGGTCGACTCGCCCAGAGCTGCGCGTACTGCATTATGCAGTGTGGGCTGGTTACCTTTTACCGCCAGCAAGTAGTCGCCACCGCCCTTGATTATGGTTGAGGCTATCTCAGTCTGGCAGCCCATGGCATCGATGGATACCAGGCAGCCTTTTATATCGAGGAGTGCCAGTAATTCAGGAATGGCGGTGATTTCGTTAGATTTCGCATCTGTTTTGACTTGCCCGAGCACCAGACGATTCTCAGCGGCAAAGGCACTGACCATATGAATGGTAGACTGACGACTGTCTCGGTCGTAAGAGCTGCGTAAGGTCTTGCCGTCAATGGCAATCAGCTCACCATCGGTACGTTCTGATGTTGCTTGCATCCAGCGGACAAAGGCGTTCTGGAATTGCTCCGGTTGAATACGGGAGATGATCCTGGCTATGGTGTCGTGAACAGGTAATCCGTTATGAAACAATCCATTACGCTGAAACCATTCTAGATGTGCCTCGCCGAAAAGCTCGATATCTTCCCAACCTTGAGCCCCACCAATAGCAGCACAGACGGTGAGAAAAACCACATCGAAGAAGGGGTACGCGATTTTGGTTGTCTGACGAGGGTCTTCAAGTTCGGAGAAGAATTGGGTAAATGCCGCTTGATGGTTCATGACGAAACTCCCGTAAAAGAGAGTATAAGATCACACCCTGTTCGGTCGGTCAAATCCTCATGCCCTGCTTAAAAAACGTTCGCGATCTTGCCCTGG
>NZ_JALIHH010000268.1:0-326 GCF_022869435.1 Aeromonas sp. LsrichE-8G | reverse complement strand
CTCCTGCTCGACCTGAAAGGAGATATACCAGTGCCCGGCTGCTTGGCTGACGGTCGCGTTTTTAATTTTCCCTTCAACTGGCTGGGACTGACGGAACTTGACCCACGCCAGCCCGGCAGGCAGCTTCACGCGACCCTTTTCAAGGCAGCAATACTTGTCGAAGTTGACGAAGCGGATTGAGTCGCGGTTGTCGCTTTTTTTCTTGAATACGGGTGCCTTGGCGGCGAGTTTCTTATCAAAGCAGCGCATCCACGCGCCATGCAAATCCTTGAGCTTCTGCTGGAGGTTGTCGGTATATGCCTCGGCCAGAAAGGCCATTTCTGGGT
>NZ_JALIHH010000267.1:0-1212 GCF_022869435.1 Aeromonas sp. LsrichE-8G | reverse complement strand
CAGGGCGGGATCGCACTTTGTTAATGAAATTTGAACAGGCAGATCGTCTGTGATCTAATCGCGTCTCCATGCAGGAGGCACGCGCTATGACGTTGATTGAACACCTTACCCTTGTCGAAGAAACTCGCTCTGAGATCAATCGTAAACATAACCTGGTTGATGTCATGTTCCTTGTCATCAGTGCCATCATGAGTGGTGCCGAGGGCTGGAATGACATCGAAACCTATGGCGATTCAAAGATCGATTGGCTGCGTCAGCATCGCCCCTTTGCCAACGGCATCCCGCGGCGTCACACGGTTGCCCGCATTCTGCGCTGCATTGTCATCGATACCTTGCTTGAAGCGTTGCTGTGCTGGGTCAATGAACAGCGCACTCATCAGGGCAAACCCATCATTGCCTTTGATGGCAAGGTGTTACGCGGCTCCTTTCGGGGAAATGCCAAGGATGCGCTTCAGTTGGTCACGGCTTACGATACCGAAAATGGGCTGGTGTTAAGCCAGAAAGCAACCCCTAACAAGAAGGGGGAAATCGAAACCGTCAAAGATATGCTGGACATTCTTGAGCTAAAAGGAGCCGTTGTCACACTCGATGCGTTGCATTGTCAGCGTGAGACACTGGAGAAAATCAGCGAGAAGAAGGCTCATGTAGTGGTACAGGTCAAGAATAATCAACCGAAGCTGTATCAAGCGGTTCAATCGCAATTCCAGTCACTGTTTGACGCCCAGAAAGAGAAGATTGTCGTCGAGCACAAAGAGAGTGGACATGGCCGCCAGGAAGAGCGTTATGTGTTTCAATTAAAAGCCAAATTACCGCCAGAGTTGACGGAGAAATGGCCGACAATCCGCAGCATCATTGCCGTTGAGCGTCACCGCAGCGCCAACGGAAAAGGAACGGTAGATACCTCTTACTATGTCAGCTCGTTATCCCCCAAGCACAAGCTGCTAGGGCACTATATACGGCAGCACTGGCGGATAGAGAACAGCCAGCATTACATTCTTGATGTGGTGTTCAACGAGGATGCTTCCAGGATAGCGATGGAGGATGCGGTCGAGAATATGGCGCTATTCCGGCGGTTCGTATTGAATATCGTAAAACAGAGCAATTGTGGTGCTCGAAGTCAGAGAAACAAGCTAAAAAGAGCCGGCTGGAATGACGACTATCGGGCTCAGTTATTCTTTGGTTAAAATATCAACAAAGTGTGCTCCCGCCCTG
>NZ_JALIHH010000035.1:0-35036 GCF_022869435.1 Aeromonas sp. LsrichE-8G | reverse complement strand
GTCACGCTCTTACTTTGCGGGCTCTTGCGGCGGAGCACCGTTGGAGGTGATCAAGCAATACATTCAAAACCAGCGGGGCTGACGCCCCGGCGAAATTCCCCTCCCACCTACGTCGGAGGGAGTCCCCTTTCGCATTTAAGATGGCCTGCCACTCGTCCGCCGGCAGCCAGCCGGGTTCGTCCCCGTCCCCCAGGGCGATGAACCCCTCGTAGTCGAGCTCGCCGATCAGCTCCCCTTCCCGGTAGAGGGGATCGTCGATGGCGATCACCAGGGACTGGCTGTCAATGAGAGAGAGCGCCTTTCGCACCAGGGCGCCGAACTCCCGGTCCACCAGCACCACCTTGCTCTGGGCGTGCTGGAAGATGAAGGCCATTGCGTCCGCATCGAGCCGGGTGTTGATGGTGTTGAGCACAGCGCCGCTCATGGGTACCCCGAAGTGCGCCTCGAACATGGCCGGCACATTGGGGGCGACGATGGAGACGGTGTCCCCCTCGCCAATGCCGCGACGGCGCAGGGCCGAGGTGAGCTGGCGGCAACGGCGTTCGGTCTGGGCCCAGCTCTGGCGCAAGGGGCCGTGGATCAGCGCCGGATAGTCGGGATAGACCCGGGCGGCCCGCCCCAGAAAGCTCAAGGGGGTCAGCGCCTCGAAATTGGCGGGCGTCTTGCCAAGGCCGGCGTCGTACATGTTCTGCTCTGTCATCGGATCCTTCCTCACAGGGACACAAAACGGGGTGGCACTCGCGGTTCACCACGACCGGCATTGTGCCCTGATGCGGGGCCAGGATGCCGGCTGGAACCGGATGAAAGGGTATCAAGGGGGCCAGATCCCAGGTATTAGCGAAACGTCTTAGGGGCCCTCGGCCCTGCTCCCCCTGTCGCCAATCGCCGACGCTATTTTTGTGCGGTCACTTTTTGCGCAGTCAGCCCCTGTCGCGATCCCGTGGCCCTTGCCTTGAGCCTGCGGCGCAAAATGCCAAGAATGATCCCAAGCCCTCAACGGGTATGAGTACAAGGAGAAGAGTGATGAACAAATCCATGTTGGCAGGTGTCGGGATCGGTGTTGCCTCTGCGCTGGCATTGTCGGCGGTCGCCAGCGGATCCCTGTTTTCATCAGAGCCCCAGTTTGCCGAGGTGCTGGCCAGCAAGCCGGTGACCGAGACCATCAAGACGCCACGTCAGGAGTGCCGCAACGTCACCCTGACCCACCGCAAGCCGGTGCAGGACGAGCACAAGATCCTGGGTACCGTGGTTGGCGCGGCCCTGGGCGGCGTGGTCGGCCACCAGTTTGGCGGTGGCAGCGGCAAGAAGGTGGCCACCGCCGCCGGTGCCGTGGCAGGGGGTTATGCCGGGAATCAGGTGCAGGGCAACATGCAGGCCGGTGATACCTACACCACCACGGAGCAGCGCTGCAAGACGGTGCAGGAGAGCAGCACCCGCACCATCGGCTATGACGTCACCTACCGCCTCGCCGGCCAGGAGGGGGTGGTACGCATGGAGAAGCAACCCGGCCCCACCATTCCGGTCAAGGATGGCAAGCTGGTACTGAGCAACGCGCAGGGTTGATACTCCGTTAGGAGCGCCCTGCCATGAGGAAGGCCCACCATGACGGTGGGCCTTTTTCATCTTCGCAACCCCACCTGTCTGCAACAGGTCTTCCCAACAAACGTTTTCTCAACAGAAAGGGGCCCGCAGGCCCCTTTCTTTTGCTCAATCATCCTCAGTGGCGACCGAAGGGCCACCAGGACTTGTCGTTGTCCTGGATGTCGACCCGGGTCTGCTGCAGGGCGCCGGGCTGGCCCCCTTCCACCCGATCGAGGCTCACCCTGAACTGCTCGGTGGGCTCGACGAACCAGTCATCGATGATCAGCACCTTGACCGACTTGCTGCCCCCCTCGCCCGCGGCCCAGCTAACCGTCTGGCCGAACCAGGGCAGGAAATCCAGTCCCCAGCGCGCGGTGACCCCGTCAAGGGCCACCCGGGCCCGGGCCGGCTTGCTCAGATCGCCGCTTCGCACCAGGGGGATCTCGGCAAACCACTGCCCCTCGTTCACCGTGATACTGGCCTGAGCCAGCGAGATGGTGGACGGTGCCAGCTTGTCCTTGATGGTCACCAGGGTCTGGTGCTGATCCCCCAGGGCCGCGCCGCTCGGGTCAAACAGCTCCAGAGTAAAGGTCTCGTCCCCCTCGTGCAGGGTATCGCTCTTCACCGGAATGCTGATGGTCTGGGGCTCGCTCTGCCCGGCGGCCCAGTGCAGGGTGCCGATGAGGGGCGCCACGTCGTTGGCATCGGCGCTGCCATGGACGATGCGATAACTCACGCTGGCCTCCCCATGGCTGCCATCGCGGCGCGCCACGCTCAAGACCAGGGTGTTGCCCTCCTCCACGTTTGCAGCGGCGCTCTCGAGGCTCAATACCCCGGCGGGCGGCAGCGGATACTGGATGGCCACCAGCACGGGATCGTGATCCGAGGCGCTGAAGGGCCCTTCGGATTTCGCCAGCTGGCCGCTGTACTTGCTGCCGTACTCGAAGAAGTTGCTCTCGGCGGAGTTGATGTGCCAATCCTCGATGCCGATCACCTTGGCCGCGAGACTCGGGTTTGCCAGGGCGTGATCCAGGTTGCCGAGCTCCCCTTCGTAGCTGTAGGAGTAGGTGTCGGTGCCGTGGAAGCGGGTGTTGAGGTTCACAAACCCATACCCCTTGCCCAGGGCGCTGCCGCTCTCCTCGAAGGGCTGGCCCGCCAGGGTGGTGAAGGAGGCGCTCATGATCTGGCGCACCTGGGCGGCCGGATCATAGTCGGTCAGCACCCGGATGGGATCTTCCATGCCATAGGCGTTCATGTCGCCGATGAGCAGCAGATCCCCGGCCAACTCTTTGAGCTGCTCCCCCAGCACCTTGGCGGCAGAGACCCGCAGCGCGTTGCAGTGGCCCTGGCCATCCAGCGGATCGGCAGTGGCGTAGTCGGGGTAATCCTCGAAGCAGGCGGAGCCCTTGGACTTGAGGTGGTTGACCACCAGGGTCAGGGGCGCATCCCCCTTGGGCGAGCTGAAGCGCTGCACCAGCGACTCGCGCATCCCCTGATTGATGGTCACCGGCTTGCCGCTGGCGTCCACCGCCTCGGCCTGCTGCACCGGCAGCGCGATGAGGCTGGCAGCCCCCTCCGGGGTCACCTTGGCGGGTCGGTAGATGAGCCCCACCGTGATGGCGTCGGTGCCAATGGGCTTGCCATCCGGCGAGGCAATCCAGCGGTAGTGATCCGCCTCATCCGGCTGGGCAGCGTTCAAGGCCGCAACCAGATTGGCGATGGCGGAGTTGTCGCCATAGCCGTTGTTCTCGATCTCCATCAGCCCCACCACGTCGGCATTGAGGCGGGTGATGGCGCTGACGATCTTGGTGCGCTGCAGCTCGAACTCCGCCACCGTCAGGGCGCCCCGGTTGCTGCCGGTGGGGTTGGTATCGCCCCCCACGACCGTGGTGAAGAAGTTGAGCACGTTGAAGCTGGCGACCCGCAGATCCCCCGCCTCGGCAAGCTCGGGGGTTTCCACCCGATCCCAGCCGCTGTGATCAATCTGGCTGGCGTCAATGCGGTTGCTGGCCACCAGCCGGAACAGGTTGTAGGAGTAGCCAAGCGCCCCCTCCAGCCCGTTGAGCTTGTCGCCGATGCGCAGGTAACCGTCCTCGGCGTTGAAGCCGGGGAACCAGGGCAGCACGCCGTCCGGCGCCTTGGCGTCGGTCTCCACCACCAGCTGGTTCTGCTGGTTGCGAAGGGCCCAGTCGCTCGCCTCCTGGCTCATGGCGGCAAATTTCTGGGTCGACTTGATGAGCGGCGCGCCATAAGAGAGCACCAGGTTGTTGCGCTTGCCGTCGTAATCGAAGCTGAAGTTGCGGGTCACCACCAGGCTGGAGCCCGGCACCAGCCGTACCTGCATCCCCTCGTGACGCTCCAGCAGCTGGCTCAGGCTCTCCCCCGCCACCGGCACCAGATCCACTGCCGCCGGCACTGCCCCAGCGGGCCGAGTCACCACCAGCTCGTCGGCGTTGATCTGGGTCTGATTGAAATACTCCTTCACCTTGCCCGAAACGCACACCTCGGCCCCCGGCACGATGGCAGCGTTGGCCTTGGTGCTGTAGACGAAGAGGCCGTCGGAGGTGGCCGGATCGCCGTCCCCCTGCTCATCTTGAATGAAGAAGCCCTTGTAGAGGCCGCTCACTACCTGAGTCACCACGCCGCGAGTGGCATAAGCCTGTTCCGATTCGAACTTGCCGGCCGGCACCAGCGGACTGCTGGTGCCGGGGCCCTGAATGGCGGGCACGGGCACCAGGCTGTCCACCGGGCAGACGAAGGCGGGCGGCTGGGTGCCATCGCAGGGGCCATCGCCACTGCAACCCAGACCACTGGCGTCATCTTTCGGGGCCGCCACGTATTCCTGCGCCGGATCAAAAGGGGACGTAGCATCAGTGCGGCCCATGGTGACGGTGGCCTTGCGGCGCAGGGTCATGTCCAGGGTCGAGACGTTGCCCGACACCCAGGCCGTGCCCGGATCCACCCCCACCTGGCCGACGCTGTCCACTATCTCGCTGCCGCGATAGAGCACCAGGGCATCGTCGCCGTTGAACACCAGGTTGCCGCTGGTGCGGTTGGCCTTGGCCAGGATCTCGGCATTTGCAGAGGGGTTGGCCAGCACCAGGCTGGCCCCCGGCGCCAGGGTGCCCTGCAGCGCCAGGCTGTTGGTGGGTGATTCGCTGATGGGTTTGCCGTTGGCGTAGAGGGCCAACCGATATTGGGAAAGATCGACGAGGTCGCTGCCGAGGTTGCTCAGCTCCACCGCCTTGTTGTTGCCGGACCCTTCCAGGTATTCGGTGATAAGCAGTTGCGCCTGTGCCTGTCCAGCGAGCGCCAGCCCGACGGCCAGCGCCACCAGAGAGTGTCTTCCTGACATGGTCAGTTTCCTTTTTTATTTGCAGATCATGTTATTGGCGCCCCGCACAAGGCGGGCCGCAGCACCTTGGATGCAGCCATCAACGGGAGGCATGTCAGCCCCCGGCCGAAACTGCGCGCCCACTCTGCCCCGTCGGCGCCGGGGCTGCTGCGAGCTGGCTAACAATGACAACAAAATGTTGCGTGCAGGTGACGGGCAATACCCGAATGGGCAGTGTCCGTCATCGGTGCGCAGGAAATCGTCGCCACCTCTGGCGGTGCCATGCCAGGGAGACTAGACATCGGACAGACTCCAGGGTTGAGAGCGCGAGAGGTGCGGCGGCCAGTACCCTGCTCCACACGCGGCAAGATGGGCACCACGGGCCACCCTTTTTCCATGCAAACAGAGAGAGGGCTTCTATTGGAGCAGGGTGTTGTGCCGCGGTGGCATGGGTTCCAGTAGTGACATAAATAACAAGAGAGGGGATGACACAAACGTTTGTTGCTTTTGCGCTCGCGAATAGCAATAGTTCTCACTTTCTTTTTTGACCGTCTCTATTCTCGAGGTGTTACAAGATGTTTCGTCACCCCCTGGCAAAGTTGCTGCTGCTCGGCCAGCTCGTCCTGGTGAGCTGGATGGCGCAGGCCGCCCCCCCCGTTGAAGTGGAAGATGTGATGGGCCGCAAGGTCTCCCTGAGCCTTCCGGCAAACCGCATCGTGCTCGGTTTCTATCCCGAAGATTACCTGGCGGTGGCCGGTGAAGGCGGGGCCGAACGCCTGGTGGGCATGTCCCTGGGCTGGTTCATGAAGTCCCGTCCCGCCATCTGGTCTCTCTACGTGGCCAGCCAGCCACAACTGGCCAACGTGCCGGACCTTGGCAACGTGCAGGATCAGAGCTTCTCCATCGAGAAGACCCTGGCGGTCAAGCCCGACCTGGTGATCCTGGCGAAGTGGCAATATGAGGCCCTGAGCGCCGACCTGCCACGCCTTGAGCAGGCGGGGATCCCGGTGGTGGTCATCGACTACAACGCCCAGACCCTGGCACAGCACATGGCAAGCACCCTGCTGCTTGGCAAGCTGACCGGCCAGGAAGCCCGAGCCCGGAAGATGGCCGACGAGTACAAGGCCAAGATTGACACCATCACCTCCCGCATCGCCGCCGCGAAGCGCACGCCGCCCCGGGTCTACATCGAGCTGGGTGACAAGGGTCCGGCCGAGTACAGCTACACCTATGGCAAGGACATGTGGGGCGCCATGGCCCTGCTGGCCGGTGGCGACAACGTGGCCGCCCCCTTCGTCGATCGCTGGGGCCCCATCCACCCGGAACAACTGCTGGCGAGCAAGCCCGAGGTGATCCTGATGGCGGGCTATGAGAGCGTGAGCAGTGCTGTCGCCATGCAGGTGGGCCAGGATGTGTCGGCCAAGACCGTGCGCCAGCGCCTGCAGGGCTTTGCCGCCCGTCCGGGCTGGCGCGAGTTGCCTGCGGTGAAGCAGGGTCGCCTCTACGCGGTCTATCACGGCGCCACCCGCAGCATCATGGATGCCGCCCTCATCGAGTTCATGGCTAAGGCCCTCTATCCGGACCTTTTCCAGGATCTCGCTCCCCTGGCCACCTATCAGGCGTTCTACCAGCACTACCTGCCCATCCGTCCCCAGGGCACCTTCATGCTGGGCATCAAGCAGGATGACGCAAGCTAACCCCGGCAATTCGGGTGCGGCCCACCTCGGCCACGCCCTCTTCAGCAACCCTCTTGGATTGTGTGGGCGCCTCTTGCGGCGCCCGTTTCAGGATTGACATCATGAATGATTTGGCTGCCCTGCAGCAGACCCTCGCCCGGCAGCGGCAACGGGAGCGCCGTCGCTGGCACTGGCTCCTGCTGCTCACCCTGGTCCTGTGCATTACCCTGGTGCTCGACATCGCCACCGGCCCCTCCCTGTTGGCCCTGCACGACGTGATCGATGCCCTGGTTTCCCCCGCCCAGGCCGATCCCATGACCCGCACCATCGTCCACGACATGCGCTTGCCTATCGCCCTCATGGCCCTGGTGGTCGGCGCCTCCCTCGGCCTTGGCGGCGTGCAGATGCAGACCCTGCTGGACAACCCCCTCGCCAGTCCCTACACCCTGGGGCTCGCGGCGGCGGCGGGCCTGGGCGCGGCGCTCGCCCTCTACACCGGCGGCCTCGGGCTCTCCCCCCTAGTGGCCATCCCGGCCGGCGCCTTCATTGTGTGCATGTTTGCCGCCTGCCTGCTGTTTGGGCTGGCCATGATGCGCCATGTCAGCAGCCAGACCCTGATCCTGGCGGGCATCGCCCTGCTGTTCCTGTTCCAGTCCCTGCTCTCCCTGCTGCAGTTCCTCTCCTCCCCCGAGCTCAACCAGCAGATCCTGTTCTGGCTGTTTGGCAGCCTGATGCGCACCACTTGGGACTCCCTGATCATCACCGCCGTCGTCACCCTGATCTGCACCCTGCTCATCTACCGGGATGCCTGGGCCCTCACCAGCCTGCGCCTCGGGGAAGCCCGTGCCCGCAGCCTCGGAGTCAACGTCGACAGGCTGCGCATGAAGACCCTGGTGCTGGTCGCCCTGCTCACCGCCACCGCCACCAGCTTCGTCGGCGTGATCGGCTTCGTCGGCCTGGTGGCCCCCCATATCGCCCGCATGCTGGTGGGGGAAGATCAGCGCTTTTTGATCCCCCTCTCCGCCCTGTGCGGGGCCTGCATGCTCTCGGCGGCCTCGGTGCTCTCCAAGTCCATCATTCCGGGAGCCCTCTTCCCCATCGGCATCGTCACCGCGCTCATTGGCGTGCCCTTCTTCATCTGGTTGATCCTCGGCAGGGGGCGTAAACGTGCTTGAAATATCCCGACTCTCCCTCTCCCTCGGCCAGCAGACCCTGCTGCGGGATCTCAGCCTCACTCTGCATCCGGGTCAGGTCCATGTGATCATCGGCCCGAACGGGACCGGCAAGACCTCCTTGATGCGCACCCTCTTCGGCGAGCTGACCCCGGACAGTGGCGACATCCGCCTCGGGGACCAGAGTGCCCGCCAGATGACGCAGGCCAGGTGGCGCCAGCAGTTTGGCTACATGCCCCAGAACATCCAGCTGGAGCTGGATCTCAGCGTCATCGAGGTGGTGGTGCTCGGGCGCCTCGACAGCCTCTCCATGCGCCTCGCGGACGAGGACATACTGGCGGCCGGCCGCGCCCTGCAGGCGCTCGGCATCGCCCATCTGGCGGATCGCCCCCTCTACTCCCTGAGCGGCGGCCAGCGGCAGATGGTGCTCTTCGCCCAGGTGCTGCTGCGCGATCCCCGCATCATGATGCTGGACGAGCCGGTCAGCGCCCTGGACCTGCACCACCAGATGCAGCTGATGGAGCACCTGTGCCAGCAGACCCGGGATCAGCAGTGGATCACCCTGGTGGTGCTGCACGATCTCAACCTGGCCGCCCAGTTTGCCGATCAGCTGATCGTGCTGGCAGGGGGGGAGCTCCAAGCCTTCGGCCCCCCCGCCCGGGTGCTCGACGCGGCCCTCATCGAGCGCCTCTACCAGGTGCCGGTGGAGATAAGCCACGATCAGCGCGGCATCCCCTTCCTCAGAACCCTGCGAAAGACGTCATGACACAGTGCTGCGCCACCCCGGCGACCTCCTCCCGACACGGTGGCGGGAGGCGACCATGAACGGCGCCTCCTACTGGCGGGACTGGCAGGGTATGAGCCCGGCCGCCCGCCTGCTCATCACCAATGGGCTCGCCTTCAACCTCGGCTTCTACATGATGATGCCCTTCCTCGCCCAGCACATGGGCAGCGGCCTGGGCCTGGCCGGCTGGGCCTGTGGCCTGGTCATGGGGATGCGGGTCTTCAGCCAGCAGGGGCTGTTCCTGCTAGGGGGGACGCTTGGGGATCGCATCGGCTATCACCCCGCCATCGTCTGGGGTTGCCTGGTGCGATCGGTCGGCTTCCTGCTGCTGGGCTGGGCCGAGTCCCTGCCCATACTGCTGCTGGCGGCGACCCTGACTGGCTTTGCCGGGGCCCTGTTCACCCCCTGCGCCCAGGCCTATCTGGCGAGCGAATGCCACAATCCGAGCCAGCGCCAGCGCGCCTTCGCCCTGCACAATCTCGCCAGCCAGGCGGGCATGCTGCTCGGCCCCCTGGTCGGCCTCACCCTGACCCAGCAGAGCTATGCCCTGACAGGGCTCTTGGCGGCGAGCCTCTTCGCCCTGCTCGGGGTGCTGCAGTATCGGGTGCTGCCCAAACGCCCGGTGGCCAACCAGAGCCCGCGCGGCGCCATCTTGCGCCAGTGGGGGGACATCCTGCGCCAGCGCCCCTTCATGGGGTTCACCCTGCTCGCGGGCAGCTACCAGATCCTGTTCCACCAGCTCTATCTGGCCCTGCCCGCCCATATCCAGAGCCTGCCGGACGCCACCCGGCTGCTCGGCGGCGTCTTCACCCTCTCGGCGGTGATCGGCGTCCTGCTCCAGCTGCCGGCATCGCGCCTGGTGGAGCGCCGTCTGGGGGTGCCGCTCGCCATGGGGCTCGGCATAGGGCTGATGGGGCTGAGCTATCTCGCCCTGCCCCTGCTCTCCCCCTGGCCGACGGCAGGCGTGTTGACGCAGGTGGCCCTGCTTTCCCTGGGCTCCATCCTCTGCTTCCCGCTCTTTGCCGCCCAGCTGCCCCGCTACGCTCCCCCTGACCAGCTCGCCAGCTACTACGGCTTCTATGCCAGCGCCGGCGGCTGCATGGCGCTCTTTGGCAACCTGCTTATCGGTTTTATGCTGGGGGACGCGGGCACCCGCCCCACCACCGCCATCTGGACACTGCTGGCCCTCGCCGGCCTGATGGCTGGAGTTGGCCTCTATACCCAGCTGCGCAAGGATGGCCAGGTTCAGCCGGCCACCCATCAATAAACAGGGCGGCCTTGGCCGCCCGGTTTTATTCCCTTTCCTCCCCCTTCCACTTTCTGCCTTATCCGGCTAACCAGAACCTGTTTCAAGACCTTGCCAGATAAGCGAGCAAGCTCGGCTGTGCTCGATGAGCAAAGCAACATCGGACATGCACGATGGCGATAAAAAGGACGCCATCAGGCGTCCTTGCAGGTGAAAATAAGACCGGGTCAACTCCCCAGATGCAGCGCCAACCAGACCGCCAGCGGGATCACCACTATCGAGAGCGCGTTGCCGCCCAGCACTATGCTGGCCACCTTGTCGGGCTGGCACTGGTACTGCTCGCACAGGATGTAATTCAATACCGCCGGGGGCAGTGCCACCGAGAGTGTCAGCAGCGGGATCCAGGCAGGCTCCAGGGGCAGCAGCCAGACGGCGAGCCCAAGGGAGAGGCCCCCCGCCAGCAGATAGAGCAGGTTGCACTTGAGGGCCAGCCCCTGGTGATCCAGCTCCCCTTCCATCAGCCGGATGCCTAAGGCAAACAGCATCAGGGGCACCGCTATCTGGCCGAGCAGGGCGGCGCTGGTCACCAGGTATTCCGGCAGCGGGATATGCAGGTTGGCCACCAGCAGCCCGGCGAAGGCGGCCCAGAGCACGGGGCTTCTCAGCCAGAGCCAGCGGGAGCTGCTGGCCGAGAGGATGAACATGCCCACCGAGAAGTGGAGCAGGTTGGAGAGCACAAAGAGGATGACGATGGCGCCGAGCTGCTGCTCGCCAAAGGCGAGCACCATCAGCGGAATGCCGAGGTTGCCGGTGTTGCGAAACATGGCGGGCAGGATCAGCGCGGCCCGCTCTATCTCCTTGAGTTTGAGCAGGGAGAGCAGCAAGCCGGGCAGCAGGATCACCAGGGCACCGGCCCCCACAAGGGGCAAGTGCGCCGCCAGATCCAAGGGGTATTTCACCAGGGCCGAGAAGACCAGCGCCGGAGTAAAGAGTTCGATATTGGCCCGGTTGACATAACCCAGGGCCCCGCCCGGTCGCAACCGTCCATAGAGGGCGCCAAGGCCCACCGCCGCAAACACGGGAATGACGATATTGAGCAGGGCGCTGAACATGGGTATTCCGTTTACAGTTCGCGGGCCGGGCGTCCCATCAGCACCACGGGGTCCAGCGTCACCTCCTGGCTGCCGTTGCTGACCCAGAGCTGGCCGTCGGAGATGGTGCAGGTGAGCTGCATGGTGCGCTCCACCATGGCCGCCAGGGGCAGGGTCTGGCTGTCGGAGAGTTCGATGACGCTCAGGTTGTCGTGCAGACCGAGCTTGCCCTGGTTCTGCTTCCACCAGACGCTAGTGCCACGACCGCCATAGAGGTAGAGCACCACCTGGCGAGAGCGGTTGCATGCCTTCTTGAGGCGGCGCTCGTCCGGCTGACCCAGCTCAATCCAGAGTTCAATCTCATCGGAATAGTTCTTGCACCAGAGCTCGGGCTCGTCGTCGGCAGAGAGCCCCTTGGTGAACTCCAGCCGCTCGGCGGCATGCCAGGCGAAGGCCGCGAGGCGGATCATCATGCGCTCGTCGGTCTCGGAGGGGTGACGGGCCAGGGTGAGGGAGAAGTCCTGATAGAGATTGCGATCCATGTCAGACAAGCTGATCTGGGCCTTGAAGATGGTTGCCTTGAGCGCCATAGAAGTCGTGAACACCTGATAAAAGAGAAAGGGGCGGACATGCCGGGCGTCAGTGTAATCAAAATGGCCGCCGGGTTCGACCGTCTTGCGCTCCGTTTACCCCATCAGGGGCGGGCAAGTGCTTCAGAAGACACAAAAAACAAATGCCAGTCCGAGGACTGGCATTTGGCGGCATGAACGAGAGTGACTCACTTCTCGGCGGACTTGACCCCGAAGGCATTGAGCAGCAGGCAGCAGGTGACTGCCACGGCCACGAAGCCACTCAGAAAGATAAAGGGCATGGCCCCGTATCCCAATATGTTCCAGATGGTTTGTTCGAGCAGACTCATAGTGTGTCCTTCATCCAGTGAAATGGGTGTCCCTTTCGTGACGGGGTCGCCCCCGTTCCTGATGAGACTATTTGACCTCAACCCGCGCCTGAGTCCTATGCCACCAAAGTAATAAATGGGGCACCAGTTTGCGCCAGATCAAGGTTTTCCCCCTCCCCGCCCCGTTTTTCTTCGCGCCCCCGCCCCAAACCGGAAAGTTACGCCCAACAAAAAGCGAGGCGACCTTGGGGTCGCCTCGCTCGATGTATGCCGTCGAGAGCCATCAGTAGAAGGTCTGCTGCTCCGCCGCCATCGCTTTCAGCCGCGCACAGGGGGCGAAGCGGTCGCCAAAGCGCTTCTGATGGTGCTCAAGACGCCCCACCAGATAGTCGATGCCGAGGCTGTCCATGTAGCGGAACGGACCGCCCAGGAAGGGGGGGAAGCCGATACCGAAGATGGCGCCGATGTCGCCATCCCGGGCCGAGGCCACCACGCCGCCATCCAGGGCCATGGCAGCTTCGTTGAGCATCAGCAGCACGCAGCGCTCGGCGATCTCCTGCCTGGCCAGTTTGGCCTGGGGCTTGACGCCCAGCACGTCGTAGACGCTCGCGTCCACCGTCTTCTTGCCCTCCTTGCCGGTGAGCTTGTTGCGCGGGGCCGCCTTGCCATAGAGATAGAAGCCCTTGCCGTTCTTGCGCCCCTTGCGATCGTCTTCCAGCAGCTTGTCAAACGCCTTGGGGGCCTGGAACTGCTCACCACCCAGCTCCTTTTCGAGGATGGGGGAGATCTTGGCCCCCACGTCGATCCCCACCTCGTCCAGCAGGGTGATGGGCCCGACCGGGAAACCGAAGTCGAGCAGAGCGCCGTCCAGTACCTCCACCGGCTCCCCTTCCAGCACCAGGCGCGCCGCCTCGTTCATGTAGGGCGCCAGGATGCGGTTGACGTAGAAGCCCGCCTCGTCCTTCACCACGATGGGGGTCTTGCCCTGGGCCCGGGCGAAGGCCAGGGTGGTGGCCACCGTCTCGGCGCTGGTACCCGCGTGGGGAATGATCTCGGCGAGCGGCATCTTGTCCACCGGGCTGAAGTAGTGCAGCCCTACCACCCGCTCCGGATGCGTCGCCGCCGAGGCGATCTGGTGGATGGGCAGGGAGGAGGTGTTGGAGGCAAACACGGTGTGCTCGCTGCACTCGCGCTCCACGTCCTGCACCATCTGGTGCTTGAGGTTGATCTCCTCGAATACCGCTTCCACCACCATGTCCACCCGGTGGAAACCGGAATAGTCCAGGGTGCCGGTGAGCAGGCTCATCTGTTTCTCCAGCTCGCTGCGCAGCAGTTGGCGACGCTTGAGCTTCCTCGCGAGAAGGTCGTAGCTGTAACGCATGGCATTGCCGATGCCGGCGTTCGCCACATCCTTGATCCGCACCGGTACCCCCGCCTTGGTGGCGGTGACGAAGGCGATGCCGCCCCCCATCAGGCCGCCCCCCAGCACGGCGGCATGACCCACCTTGCGTGGCTCGGCCCCCTGATAGCTCACCTCTTTTTTCATCTCCGTGGTGGCGAAGAAGAGGGAGCGCAGGGCGGCGGATTCCGGCGTCATCACCAGCTCGCCGAAGTGGCGAGCCTCGGCCTGCAGGCCGGCCTGCATCCCCTCCTCCACGCCGATGCGCACCACCTCGATGATGCGCTCCGGCGCCGGGTAGTTGCCCCGGGTCTTGGCCTTGACCCCCTTGCGGGCCTGATCGAACAGCACCTTGCGACCAAATTTGTTGGTCTCCAGCACCTTGCCCTGCAGATCCCGTTTCAGGTGGTGGCGCGGCTTGCCCTTCTTGGCAAGCTTGATGGCGGCTTCCAGCAAAATGGACGGGGGCACCATGTCATCCACCAGCCCGAGCTTCCTGGCCTGTTTGGCCCGCACCTGCTTGCCGGTCAGCATCAGATCCAGTGCCTTGGCCACCCCGATGAGGCGCGGCAGGCGCTGGGTACCGCCGGAGCCCGGCAGCAGGCCGAGCTGCACTTCCGGCAGGCCCAGCACGGTTTTACCGTGATCGGTCACCACCCGGCCATGACAGGCGAGCGCCAGCTCCAGCCCGCCGCCAAGGCAGTGGCCGTGAATGGCGGCGATCACCGGGATCCCCAGGGTTTCGATCTCGGCGAACACGTCCTGTCCGGCCCGGGACAGCGCTTCGGCATCCTGGGCGCTGGTGCAGGCCGCCAGCATGGCGATGTCGGCCCCGGCAACGAAGGAGTCCTTCTTGCCCGAGACGATCACCAGACCGATCAGATCCCCGTTCCCCTTTACCTCGGCCAGCAGAGTGCGGATCTCGTCCGCAAAGGAGGCCTTCAGGGTGTTCATGCTCTCACCGGGCACATCCATGGTGAGGATGCCGATGCCGTCTTTGCGAATATCCAGAGAAAAAGTCTTGGCACTCATCATTCCACCTCCAGCACCATGGCCACACCCAGCCCACCCGCCGCACAGGCGGTGTTGAGCCCCAATCCCCCACCCCGGCGCCGCAGTTCATGCAGGGTCTGGGTGATCATGCGCGCCCCGGTGGCGGCAAAGGGGTGACCAAAGGCCAGCGAGCCGCCGAGCACGTTGAACTTCTCCATGTCCACCTCGCCGATGGCCTGATCCCGGCCCAGCTTGTCACGGGCAAATTCGGCGCTTGCAAACATCTTGAGGTTGGCGAGCGTCTGGGCAGCAAAAGCTTCGTGCATGTCGATGAGGGTGAGATCCCCAAGGGTGATGCCGGCACGGTCCAGCGCCAGCGGCGTGGCATAGGAGGGGCCCATCAGCATGTCCTGCCAGACATCGATGGCGGAAAACGCGAAGCTGCGGATGTAACCCAGCGGTTCCAGACCCAGCTCGCGGGCCCGCCCTTCACGCATCATCAGCACGGCGGCGGCGCCGTCGGTGAGCGGGGTGGCGTTGGCGGCGGTCACCGAGCCGTGAGCCCGGTCAAACACCGGTTTGAGCTTGGCGTAACTCGCCAGATCGGAGCTTTCGCGGATGTTGTTGTCCCGTTCCAGCGGCGACTTGTAGGGGGGCACGTGGGCGGTGAACACCTCGCCACTCAATTTGCCCTGGGCCCAGGCTTCGGCCGCCAGGGTGTGGGAGCGGTGGGCCAGCGCATCTTGCGCCTCGCGGCTGATCTGGTGGGTCTTGGCCATCTGCTCGGCGGTCTGCCCCATGGAGAGACCGGTGGAGTACTCGGCCACGGCCGGGGGCACCGGCAGCAGGTCCTTCAGGCGCAGACGGCGCAGAATATTGAAACGCTGCTGGAGGTTGCGCGCCTTGTTGAGATCCACCAGGGCGCGGGCCAGAGACTTGCTGACCCCGATGGGCAGCACGGAAGAGGAGTCGGCACCGCCGGCGATGGCGATGTCCACCGTGCCGGCCATGATGGATTCGGTGACATTGGCCACCGCCTGGAAACTGGTGGCGCAGGCGCGCGACACGCTATAGGCATCGGTGCTGACGCTCATGCCAGTGCCAAGCACGATCTCCCGGGCGATGTTTGGCGCTTCCGGCATCTGCACCACCTGGCCGAACACCAGCTGGTCGATGAGCTTGGGGTCGAGATCGGTGCGGGCGAGCATCTCGCTCACCACCAGTTTGCCCAGATCCACCGCAGGCACGCCGTGAAAAGCGGTGGCCTGCTTGGCAAAGGGGGTGCGCAGACCCGCCACGACGGCTATCCGTTCGCCCTGGCGAGTCGTCAGTTTCAATGGCTGTTTCATCCTGGCTCCTTGGGTTAAAAAGGCAGAGGTCTGACCTCATTGCGCCACATCTTAACAATCCAATCACAACTTTCATACGGCTGATTGAAACTAAATTGTCCCCATCTTGCCACCCTCCCTCGCCCTTGTGAGCCAACTGGGGTATAAAAAGATCAACTTCCATAAAAACAACGGGTTTATCGCATGGCAGCGGCCGAGTTCAGAGCACTTGGAGACTATCTGGGCAGCCAGATCCTGGGACAGGGCCCCCTCATCGAGGGGCTGCTGATCGCCCTGTTATGTGAAGGACATGTGCTGATCGAGGGGGCCCCCGGTCTTGCCAAGACCCGGGCGGTCAAGGCGCTGGCCGGTGCCGTGGAGGGGCGCTTTGCCCGTATCCAGTTCACCCCGGATCTGCTCCCTGCCGATCTCACCGGCAGCGAGGTCTTCCATCCCCAGGATGCGAGTTTCGTGTTTCAACCCGGCCCCCTGTTCAATCACCTGGTGCTGGCGGACGAGATCAACCGGTCGCCGGCCAAGGTGCAATCCGCCCTCTTGGAGGCCATGGCCGAGCACCAGATCACCGTGGGCAAGAAGAGCTGGCGCCTGCCCTCCCTCTTCATGGTTGCCGCCACCCAGAACCCCATCGAGCAGGAAGGGACCTATCCCCTGCCGGAGGCCCAGCTCGATCGCTTCTTGCTCAAGCTGCTGGTGGATTACCCCAGCCCCGCCATGGAGCTGGCCATCCTCCAGCTCAACGCCCGCGGCGACGCCCTGCCAACGCCGCCGGTCACCCTCAGCCAGTCCGACCTGCTGGAAGCCCGCACCGCCGTTCAAGGGGTACAGATGCAGGGGCGCCTCGAGCACTATCTGGTGCAGCTGGTGTGCGCTACCCGCCCCGGCAGCGGCCTGTGCCCCGAGCTAGACCCCCTGGTCGCGGTGGGGGCCAGTCCCAGAGCCAGCATCGGCCTCGCAAGAGCCGCACGGGCCCGGGCCTGGCTCGTCGGGCGCGACTTCGTGCTGCCCGAAGACATCCAGCAACTGGCGCCTGCCGTGCTGCGCCACCGCCTCATCCCGAGTTATCAGGCGCTGGCGGACAACCTCGATAGCGAGGCGCTCATCACCCTGCTGCTGAATGCCATCCCATGCCCCTGAGCCGACCCCCACAGGCAGCCCTGTCGCCATGACCCCCGTCGCCGAGCCCCGGGATCACCCCGACATCGCCCTCCCCCTCGAGCGGCTGCTGGCGGTGCGCCTCTGGACCCGCCAGGGCGAGCGTGCCCGCATTCATCAGGCGGCCCAAGGGCGTATCGGGCGCCAACCCGGGCTCCATTTCAGGGAGCTTCGCCTCTATCAGGCCGGTGACGAGGTACGCCACATCGACTGGCGGGTCACCGCCCGCCTCGGCCGCCCCCACACCCGCCTCTACGGGGAAGAGCAGGATCAGGCCCACTGGTTGCTGCTGGATCTCTCACCCGCCATGTACTTTGGCTCCCGCGCCCAGCTCAAGGCCCGCCTTGGCTGCGAGCTGGCCGCCGCCCTGCTCTGGCAGGGGGAGAAACAGGCCAATACCTTGATCTGCCAAGGCGCAGTCCCCCACACAGAGCACCAGCGCGGCTCTCTCATGCCTCTGCTGGAAGCGCTCTGCCGCCATTACGAGGCTGGGCTGGATCGCGCCCCCCCGCCCTGGACGCTGGCCCAGACCCTGGCACGACTCACCCTGCCCCACGGGGCCAGATTGACCCTGATAAGCCATCACCAGGCACCGGACAAGGCCCTCTGCCAGCAGTTGCAACGCCTTCGCCCGCGCCACGATATCCACTACTGGCAAATCCGCGATCCCCTGGAAGCCGCCCTGCCCGAGCAGGGGCAGCTGGCAGTGCAGGCAGGCAGACACAGCGGTTGGCTCGCGGGAGAAGATCCCCGCTTTCGCGCCCGCTATCAGAGGGCGGCCGACGAACAGGCCGAGGCCTGTCGCCAGCAGTTGCTGCCCCTGGTGACGCGCCTCTATCGCCTCGACAACGGCGCCACCCTGCAACGCCAGTGGCAGGAGGGCGGATGCCGTCTGTTTTGAGGGGGGAGCAGGGCGTGCCCGCACCGGATGCATATCGCCAGCCCTCGTCCAGCGAGTCCTTGCAAGCCATCCGTGCCGAGCTGCGTGACATCCACCAAGGCCCCGCTCTCGAGCCTGCACAGGATCCTCGCCTGATGGCCCTCGGGGGGCTGCTGATCGCGGCGATCGCCGCTTGCCTGATCGCCACGACGGCCCTCACCCTGTTGCGCCAGCGCCGCTGGGCGCACCGGATAGACTGGCAGGCAGACGATCTCGTCCCCAGGCTGCAGGATGCCCTGCGAGAAGCGGCCATGGCCCGCTGGCCCGAGGCGGCCCCCCTGCAAGGGGAGGCCTGGCTCGCCTGGCTGGACAGCAAGGGGGGGAGCGATTTTTCCCGGTTTGCCGCCCAGTGGCCACTCTGGCTCTATGGGGGCAGCGTGCCCGATGAGGCGCAGCGCAAAAGATTGCGTCTCGCCTATCTCGCCTGGGGGCGACGCTGCGTCAGTGCGCCGCGATTCCCGGCAAGCAAGCGGGGGGCACCTCCCCCGGAGGGTACGCGATGATCCTCGCCTGGCCCTGGTTTTCCCTCGCCCTCGCCCTGCCGCTACTGGTGCGCTTCGGCCTGCCTCCCATGAAGGGGCGCAAGGGAGGAAACCGGCTCGTTCACGGAGGTTTTCCCCTGCTCCAGCCCCAGGCGGGGCAGCCCTTGTGGCGCATGATGCTCTGCTGGTGCGCCCTGGTACTGGCCCTGTGCCGCCCCCAGTGGCAGGAGCCCCCGATCATTCACTACCAGAGCAGCCGGGACCTCATCCTGGCGGTGGATCTCTCCGACAGCATGCGCACCCAGGACATGCTGGATGACGGAGAGCAAACGGACAGGCTTGCCGCGGTGCGCCAGCAGATAAGCAACCTTGTCGCCTCCCGCCCGGGGGATCGCATCGCCCTCGTCGTCTTTGCCGATCACGCCTATCTGCTCTCCCCCCTCACCCAGGAGACCGGGGCTCTGCTCACCCTGGCCAGGGAACTCGACTTCGATCTGGTGGGGCGCACCACGGCCCTGGGGGAAGCCATCCTGCTGGCACGCCAGCACGCCGACCCCACCCGCCCCACCGCTCTGCTGCTGGTGACGGACGGGCGCAATACCTCGGGCAATGCGGATCCCCTGACCGAGGCCAGGCTCGCCGCCAAAGCCGGCATCCGTCTCTATACCCTGGGGGTGGGCGCCGACCCCGACACCTTCGCCGCGCCCGCAGGGGACGCCGATCCCAGTGCCGAACTGGATGAAGCCCTGTTGCAGCAGCTGGCGACACTGGGAGGAGGCCGCTATTTTCGCGCCCGCAACCGGGGCGATCTCGCCGCCATCAACCAGGCCATCGACACCCTGGAGCCCCTCGCCCGGCCCCAGACCCTCTCCCGGCCCCACCAGGAGCTCTACCCCTGGCCACTGGCCCTGGCCTGGCTGCTGCTCTGCTGGCCAGCCCGCTGGCGCAGCCCGCTGTCACACAGGCCATCCCATGAATAGGCAGGCCATGATGGTGGCACCATGGAGCTGATCTTGCTGCGCCCCCTCTGGTTGCTGGCCCTGCTCCCCTGGCTGTGGCAGGGGTGGCGCCGCCGCCGCGATCCCGGCTTGCTCTCCCCGGCCATGCAGGCCTATCTGCTGCCGAGCCGCTATCGGGCCATCCCCTGGCGCTGGCTTGCCTGTCTGCCGGTGATCCTGGCGCTCTCGGGCCCCGCCCTGCGCCAGCAGAGTCTCCCCATGCCGAGCCCGGCCCTTGATATCTGGCTGCTGGATCTCTCCGACTCCATGCTGGCACAGGATCTGGCGCCGGACCGGGCAACCCGGGTGAGACTGGGATTGCAGGAGATGCTGGCCGACATAGCGCGGCAGGACGCGGCCCATCCCATCGCCCTCATCCTGTTTGCCGGGGATGCCTACCTCGCCATGCCTCCCACCCGGGATCATCAGGCCATCGCCCTGCTGCTGCCGGACCTGCGCCCGGCCATCATGCCTGTCCAAGGCAGCGCCCCCGAGCGCGCCGTTGCCCTGGCCCTCACCCTGATCCCGCCGGGCCAGTCCGCCCGTCTGCTGCTCGTGACCGACGGCCTCTCCGGGACAGCGCGCGATCGCATCGCCGCCCTCTTGCCCTGCCTCAACGACCTGTTCTGCAAGGCAGGCTCAGCCCCGCGGCTCGACATCCTGCTGGCCAGCGGGGGCAAGGAGACCCGGCTGCCCGGCGTGGCTGCAGAGCGCTGGCAGCTCGGCAGCCCGATCGGCCACACCTTGCCGGCGCCCGACGAGGAGGCCATGACCGCCCTTGCCGCCAGTACCGGAGGCAGGCTGGCCTGGCTCGATTCCGGCCTGCCCCGCTTTGCCCCCCTGCCCATGGGCCAGGCCCTGACGCAGGGGCAATCCCGGGATCTCGGCCCCTGGCTGCTCATCCCCTTGCTCCCCCTGGCGCGGATCGGCGCCCACTGGCTGCTGGTGATCCTCGTCATTGGCTTCGCGCCCCCTTCCCTGCAGGCGGCCTCCCGACAAGATGAAGCAGGCTGGCAGGCTTATCGCCAGGGACACTATCGGGAAGCGGCCAACGCCTTCCAGGATCCGGTCTGGCAAGGCAACGCCTGGTATAGATCCGGGGATTACGCCAGGGCCGTCGCCGCCTATGGCAGGGCAAACAGCGCCACCGCCCACTACAACAGGGGCAATGCCCTGGTCTGGCTCGGGGATCTTGCCGCCGCGGAGCAGGCCTATCTGAGCGCCCTTCGCCTTGAACCTGGGCACAGGGATGCCTTGCACAATCTGGCCCTGCTGCGGGCCAACCCGCCGCAGACAACGCCCTCGGCAAATACCCCGGCGCAGGCCGACACTCCCGACCCCGCCCGCGCCTCAGAGGCTCCCCGCCCCCCGGCGCCCCCCGTGCTGCTGCTGGAGCAGCGTCTTCGCAAGGAGGCCCTGCGCCGCCCCCTGATCAAGGTGGAGGAGCCCTGGTGATCCTCGTGCTGCGCTTGCTCTCCCCCCGGATCGGCTGCTGGCTGCTGCTCGCCCTGTGCGCCATGCGGGTGCAGGCCGTCCCTGTCGAGGCCGAGCTGTTGCCGGGGGCGAGCGAGCGCGACTGGCTGCTCGTCATCGAGGCCGACGGGCTGCACCGCGATGAGGATCTCAACCTGCAACCGCTGCTGCGCCAGTTTGCGGTCGGGCGGGTCAGCATCCAGCGGGTCAGTGCCCAGAGCCGCAGCCTGACCCGCTGGCAGATCCCCCTGCACCTGCTCGATACCAGCCCGCGCCAGGTGCCCTCCCTGCCCCTTGGCGCCGATCTCACCCCCTCCCTGGCGGTACCGACACGTTCCCTGGACGACACCCTGATGCCGACACAAGACCCGGTATTCTCTCCGGTCGAGCTGCAGGCCCGGGTGCTCCATGAGGGGAATCTCTACCCCGGCCAGCCCTTCATCTATGAGCTGACCCTCTGGCTGCCAGCCAACCTGGAGGCCCCCAACCTCGGCGAGCCCATCACCCCGGCCTTTACCATTCGCCGCCTCGGCGAGGATCGCTGGGACTCTCCCGCCAGCCCCGGCCTGCCCGGGCGTCTCACGCGAAAATGGCTGCTGCAGGCCAAAGGGCCCGGACTCCATCCCGTCGAATCCCCCCGCTTTCAGGGGCGGTTGCCGCCCCAGGACGCGGCCGGTGCGACCGCGCCGGGCAACGCGGGGGATCTGCTGTCCGTCAGGGCGGCGACCCTCTTCATCAAGGTGGACAAGGCCCCCCTGGAGCCGGTGGCGAGCAGCCTGGTGCTGCGCCAGCAGTTCAGCCCGGCCCAGGCCAGGGTGGGTGAGCCGGTGATCCGCACCCTCACCCTGGTAATGGAAGGGGGGGATGGCAACCGCCAGCCCCCCTTGCCGGCCCCGCCCCTGCCCGCCGGCCTCTCCATGAAGCCGGACGGCGAGCAGCAACAGGAGCGATTCGTGGCCGAGGGGGCGCTTCGCTTCGAGCGCCAGTGGCGCCAGGCCCTGACCGCCGACGAGGCGGGGCGCTATGTGCTGCCCCCCCAGACCCTGCGCTGGTTCAACACCCAGAGCGGCCGCATCGAGGAGGCGCGCCTGCCCGCACATTCTCTGGTGTTCACGGCAAGGGAGAGCGCCACTCCCGCCTCCCCCGCACCAGGGGTCCAGTATCTCTATTGGGTGCTCCTGGCCATCCTGCTGCGGGCATTCATGCGCCGCTGGCCGCGCTGGCGCGCCTTCTATCGCCTGCAACGGGCCCTCGCCACGGGCTCTCCTGACGAGGCCAGGGAAACCCTGCTGACCTGGGCCGTCCTGCGCTGGGCCCCCCCCTGTCTTCATCTGGCCAGGCTGCCCTGTCACCGCGACCCCGCCATGGGGGCGCTGCTGGACGACCTGGATCGGGCCTGTTTTTCCCCCAAGCGAGTCCCTGGCGAACACCTGCCCAGACAGGCGCTCGCCAGGGAGTTGTGCACCTGGGAGAGCTTTGCGATAGCCTATGGTCTTCGAATACTGGCGTGGATGCGTGCATGATGCGCCCCTCATGAAACAGGACACCCCTTTATGGCGTTAGGTTTTTTCAGAAGAAAAAGGGCCGACACGGGAAAGGATCCCTGCACTTCTCCGGTCTATGGGGAGATGGCTGACAAACAAACCAAGTACGAAGCCCTGGTGCACGCCCTGCACGGGGACATCTACCGCTACGCCTACTGGCTGTGCCGGGATCCGCAAATCGCCGAGGATCTGGTGCAGGAGACTTTCCTGCGCGCCTGGAAGGCGATAGATACCCTGCTGGACGACAAGGCTGCCAAGGCGTGGCTCATCACCATATTGCGGCGGGAGAATGCCCGCCGCTTTGAGCGAAAGCAGTTCGATCTCGTCGACCTCGACGAGCACCCCCTACGGGATCAGGGTGTCCTGCCAAGCGAGCAGGAGATGGAGCACGAATGGCTCAGGCGTCACATCGCGCGCCTGCCTGCCGAGTATCAGGAGCCGCTGCTGCTGCAGGTTCTGGGGGGATTCAGCGGGGAGGAGATCGCCGAGCAACTCGGCCTGAACAAGAACACCGTCATGACAAGGCTGTTTCGCGCCCGCAACCAGATAAAAGAGGCCATGGAGTCTGCGAAACAACAGAGAGGACACACCAATGGATGAGCTTGAATTTCGCCGCCGGGCCATCACTCACCCCTCGGACAGGGATCCCGCCTTCTTGAAAGCCGCCGAGGCGTCACCGGCCAATCGCAAGCATCTGGACGAGATGCAGCAGCTCGAGCGCCAGGTGCGCAGCACTCTGGAAGTGGACGTACCAGCCGGTCTTGCGGAGCGGATCCTGCTCAGGCAGGCGATGGCAGCCGAAGAGGAGCAGGTGGTCCCGCTGCCCGTCACTCCTGCACGCACGCCATGGCGCGCTCTGGCCATCGCGGCCTCGGTCGCCTTCCTGCTCGGCATGAGCACCCGCTGGATCAGCTGGCCTGTGGCACCGGACACCCTGTCGCTGGCTCAGGTCGCCATGTCCCACGTTTATGGGGAAGAGCCCTTCATTCATGCGGTGGATGAGCGGGTCAGCCTGCACACCATCAACGCGAAAATGGAGAAATATGGCGCCACCCTGAGCGAGATGCCGGGCATGAAGGTAACCTATGTCAACCACTGCGCCTTCTACCAGGGACCGGCCCTGCACATGGTGCTGCAGGGCAAGATGGGACCGGTCACCCTGTTCCTCGTCCCCAAGCACCTGCCACT
Organism: Aeromonas sp. LsrichE-8G; assembly: GCF_022869435.1. NCBI lineage: Bacteria > Pseudomonadati > Pseudomonadota > Gammaproteobacteria > Aeromonadales > Aeromonadaceae > Aeromonas > Aeromonas sp. LsrichE-8G. The sequence goes on along the minus strand of NZ_JALIHH010000035.1, from coordinate 11,736 downwards.
GACGATCCAGTCCGATTTTGCAGACGGGACCCTCAAGGGGGAGATTCTGCCGCTCAAGGGGGCCAACATGGTGCTCATCGGAGACATGCAGGAGCCCCTCGCCCCGGTTGCCCGCCAGCTTGAGTCACGCCTGCACTGGTCCATTTAACAGACCTTGACCCAGGCTGACTCGTCCTCCGCCTCAGCCACATCACAGGCAGACATCCTCATTGTCTGCCTGTTCATCCCCACATCCCCGCATGTTCCCGCCCATTGCCCGCGCGAAGTCACATTTCTACCATTTATTTTAAATGACGCAAACGGCACCATTTGTGCTTTATTTATCCAATAATAGATAAATCAGCCTAATAAAACGGCAAGTTAAAACAAATGATTAACACAATAGAAACTTTTATGTATTCTGCTGTCACTGGTCTGATTTCTTACCTCCTACCAGATCCATAGAATCACGCCAGCAATGAATGGGAAGAAGCTGACATAACAACAGATCATGTCGTCAATAGCCGCCAAAGAGCCGCGATGTCGACAGAAAATCTGCTTACAAAGAGAGAACACTATGACAACTGCCTTTTTCAAGAAAAGCCTGATCGCTGCGGCCGTGACCCTGGCCAGCACCCAGACCTTCGCCGCCGCGTTCCAGCTGAACGAGCACTCGGCCTCCGGTCTGGGTCGCGCCTTCGCAGGTGAAGCAGCCATCGCCGACAACGCGGCCGTGCTGTCCCGCAACCCGGCGGCCATGACCACCTTCGACAAGATGGCACTGTCTGTATCCGGCACCTATATCAAGCCCGACGTGGATGTGGCTGGCGACATCTATGCCGGCCCCACCAAGCTGGCTCCGTCCAGCGAAAGCGACATCGCCCCCGATGCCTTCGTGCCGGCCACCTACTTCATCCAGCCCCTGAATGATCAGTGGGCCTGGGGGATCGGCCTCTTCTCCAACTACGGCCTTTCCACCGAATATTCCAAGACCTTCGCGGCCGGTGCCGGCGCCGGTGACACCGAGCTGCTGACCTTCAACATCAACCCCAACATCGCCTATCGCATCAACTCCAGCTTCAGCGTCGGTGCCGGCATCAATGCCGTCTACGCCGCCGCCGAGCTGAACCGTTATGCCGGTGCGCTTTCCGCCGCCATTCCGGGCGCCAACTCCGATACCCGTCTGGCTCACCTGAAGGGCGACACCTGGGGCTTTGGCTGGAACGTCGGCACCCTGTACGAGATCAACGACAACAACCGTCTCGCCCTGACCTACCGCTCCCAGGTGGACTTGAGCTTTGACGGCGACTTCCAGGGTGCCACCTCCGGCAACCGCGTCGTCGATGGCAACCTGAAGCTGGATCTGCCGGCCCAGGCCGAGTTCGCAGGCTACCACCGCCTGAACCAGCAATTCGCTGTCCACTACTCCGTGAACTGGACCGACTGGAGCGCCTTCCAGGAGCTCAAGGCCACCAGCAGCAACTGCGCCGGCGGCGTGTGCCTGCAAAAAGACGAGAAGTTCAAGGACTCAGCCCGTTACGCCCTGGGCGGTACCTGGTACGTCAACCCGTCCTGGGAAGCCCGTATCGGCTTCGCCTACGACAACAGCCCCATCGAGCCGGAATACCGCAGCCTGAGCATTCCTGACTCCGACCGTATCTGGTACAGCGCCGGTGCCACCTACCACATCAATCCGGACATGAGCCTCGACTTCGGCATGGCCTATCTGGACGGTAAGGAAGTGGACGTGAACGAAGGCCTGCGCAACCACAGCGATGCGCTGCGCTGGAAGGGCACCTCCCACGGCAACGCCCTGCTGGCTTCCGCCCAGTTCAACATGAAATTCTGATTTTCATGTCATCATCGAGAGCGTCCCAGGGCGCTCTTTTTTTATCCAATTTCGCCAACTGAGCGCACAGCTGTAGTAAACAACTGTACTCTTTTCTTTTTTTATCAAACTGTTATGGGTATTTCTTTCAGCATTTAATCCCGTTTTGCCGCACGTTCCCCTCTCCCCGTTGCCTTGCTGGTCATACCATATAAAATCCCGGCCCCAACCGAATAACAGAATGAACACCCAGTTCATCCCGAGGAAAGACCATGCATCCGACGTTCAACCCCTCCCTCATAGCCCTCTTGCTGCTGTCGAGCCAGGTACAGGCTGCCGGCTTCCAGCTCGCGGAGCAATCCGCCACCGGCATGGGGCGTGCCTTCGCGGGTGAAGCCGCCATCGCCGACAATGCCAGCGTGCTCTCCCGCAACGCCGCCGCCATGACCCGGTTCGATACCCTGGCCTTCTCCGGCGGCGTCATCCACGTGCACCCCGACGTCAACATCGAGGGCACCACCCGGGTGCCTACCACCCTGGGGCCGGTCAGTCTGGATGCCGGAGCCCACGACATTGCGGGTGACGCCTGGGTGCCCAACGCCTATCTCATCGTGCCCCTCAGCGAGCAATGGCGCCTCGGACTTGCCGCCACCTCCTATTACGGACTCGGGGTCAAGATGCCGGACAACTACAACGCCGGTCACTTCGGCAACGTCTCCGACATCAAGACAGTGGATCTGGGGGCCTCCCTGGCCTATCGCATCAACCGCATCTGGTCCGTCGGGGCCGGTCTCTCCGCCATTCAGGGGGAAGGGGAAGTGGGCGGCACTTTCCCCTCCAACAACCAGATAGCCAAGCACCTGAAAGGGGATGGCTGGGCCATGGGCTGGAACCTGGGCACCCTGCTTGAGTTGTCGCAGGCAACCCGCGTCGGTCTCTCCTATCGCCACGACGTGACCCTGACCCTCTCCGGTGACGCCATCGGCATCGATCAAAGGGGCCAGCCCTTCACCGATACCGGCAGCCTGGATCTGCCCCTGCCCGCCACCGCCGAGCTGGCTCTGTTCCATCAGCTCACCCCGGCCCTGGCGCTGCATTCGAGCATCAACTGGACCAACTGGAGCAAGTTCGTGCAGCTCGAATCCGAGCTCGACCACCACGGCACCATGCACATCAAGGAGGAGCACTGGGAAGACAGTTGGCGCTATGCCCTGGGGATGACCTACCAGCTGGCCCCCCAGTGGCAACTGCGCTCCGGTATCGCCTACGACCGCAGCCCGGTCCCGGCGGATCGCCGCACCATCTCCATCCCCGACTCGGATCGGGTCTGGTACAGCGCTGGCGTGGGCTACCAGATTGACCGTCACCTCTCGCTGGATCTGGGGCTGACCCTGATCGACGGCAAGAAGGTGGACGTGAGCGAAACCATGCAGCTCAGGCCCGGCATCCCCCAGACCACCTCCACTTTCAATGGCACCTCGGAAGGGGATGCCTGGCTCGCCGGCCTGCAGCTCAACTACCTGTTCTGACACCCCGGGTTTCCTGACAAAGAGTATGCCAGTTGTTGACCTTCCCGACCGGTCGGCACTGGCATAGTGATCCGCTTCACCATAGAATCAAGCCTGTAACCATGGTGGAGAGATGCATGTATTCCTATGTAGCAAGGCAGCCCATTCTGGATCGGGAGTTGAACACCCAAGCCTATGAGCTGCTGTTTCGCGACAGCCTGGACAATGTATTTCCCTCCGTCTCCGCACAGCAGGCCACTTCCAGGCTGGTTGCCGAGCAGTTCTTGCAGCAGAACATCGATCAGCTCATCGGAGATCACCCCTGCTACATCAATTTCCCCCACTCCCTGTTGCTGGACGGATTGGCCGAGTGCCTCCCCCGTGACAAGGTGGTGATCGAGATCCTGGAGGATGCCGAGCCCGACGATGCGCTGCTGGAGAAAGTGATCCAGCTCTATGGGCTGGGCTATCGGTTGGCGCTGGATGACTTCACCATGGTCTCAGACTGGGACAGGTTCCTCCCCTACATCCATATCATCAAGTTCGACCTGCGCAGCACGCCGCAACCCTGCATCGAGCACTTCATGGCGAATCATCGCCACCTGCCCCTCACCTATCTGGCCGAGAAAGTCGAGGATCAGGCCGAGTTCGAGCGGATGAAGCAGCTCGGCGTCACCCTGTTCCAGGGATTTTTCTTCAGCCGCCCCCAGATGGTGCAACAGCCCACCATACCGCCGGCCCAACTAGTGGTGATGCAGCTGCTCGAGGTGGTCAATCAGACCGAACCGGATCTGGACAAGATTGAGCAACTGCTCAATCAGGATCTCACCCTCTCTCTCAAGCTGCTGCGCTACATCAACCACCTCAAGCGCTTCCCACAACCCATCGCCTCGTTTCGCCAGGCCGCAAGCTCCCTGGGGCACGCCCAGCTCAAGCGCTTCGTCGCCCTGATCGCCGCCACCAGTGCGGGAAGTGAAAAGAGCGCCGAACTCCACCAGATGTCCCTCATCAGAGCCCGGTTCTGCGAACTGCTGGCCCAGACCCATGCGCCCGCAGAGCAGGCACAGCAAGCCTTTGTCACCGGCCTCTTCTCCCTGCTGGACGTGCTCATGGGAGAACCGCTGGATCAGCTGCTCGGCTCCATTCCCCTGACCGATGACATTCGTGCCGCCCTGCTCACCCGCAAGGGCAAGCTCGGGTTCTACCTCGCGTTCTGTGAAGATTTCGAGAAAGCCGACTGGCAGCGGGTCGCCGCCAACACCGTCCGGCTCGGCCTCAACGAAGAGAAGGTCAGCCACCTCTATCTGAGCGCCACCGCCTGGGTCAACCAGCAGCTTCAGGCCATGGAAGCGCAACCGGTCCACTCCCGCCAGAAATGACAACGTCCCTCTTGAAGGGACGTTGTCATTTCATCAACCCGCAGCAATCTCACCCACGCATTCAGCCTGCCTCGATGGCGATGGCCGTTGCCTCCCCTCCCCCGATGCACAGGCTCGCCACCCCTCGTCTGAGCCCGCGGGCACGCAGGGCATGGATCAGGGTCACCAGGATGCGGGCGCCACTGGCGCCAAGAGGGTGCCCCAGCGCACAGGCCCCGCCGTTCACGTTCAACTTGTGATGGGGGATGCCGCACCCGGCCATCGCCAGCATGCTCACCATGGCGAATGCCTCGTTCACCTCGAACAGGTCCACCTCCTCCACCGACCAGCCCACCCGTGCCAGCAACTTGTCGATGGCGCCGACGGGGGCACTGGTAAACTCCGCCGGCAAGGCGGCGTGACTCTGGTAACCCACTACCCTGGCCAGCACCGGCAATCCGAGCCGGGCAGCGCTCTCGCCCCGCATCACTACCAGGGCTGCCGCCCCGTCCGAGATGGAACTTGCATTGGCCGCCGTGATGGTGCCGTGCTTGCTGAAGGCCGGCTTGAGGCCGCGGATCTTGTCGGGCCTGGCCTTGCCCGGTTGCTCATCCTCGGCCAGCAGCAGGGTGTGGTCAGCGGTCATGACGGGAGCCAGTTCCGCGGCAAATGCACCGCTGCGCTGCGCCGTCAACGCCCGCTCCAGGGAGGCGATGGCAAAGGCATCCATGTCGGCCCGGGTCAGTCCGCTGCGATCAGCACTCAACTGGGCGTAATGACCCATCAGATGGCCTTCGTAGGCATCCTGCAAGCCGTCCAGGAACATGTGATCGAGCACGCTCTGGTGCCCCATGCGAAAACCGCTGCGCGCCTTGTCCAGCAGATAGGGGGCGCGGCTCATGCTCTCCATGCCCCCCGCCACCACGACCTCGGCCTCCCCCAGGCGCAGGCTGTCCGCCGCCAGCATCACCGCCTTCATGCCGGAGCCGCACACCTTGTTGATGGTGGTACAGGGCACGCTGTCCGGCAGCCCACCCTTGAGCGCCGCCTGACGGGCTGGCGCCTGGCCGACCCCTGCGCTCAGCACGTTGCCCATATAGACCTCATTGACCTGCCCCCCCGTCATCCCGGCCTGCGCCAGCGCGGCGCGGATGGCGCAGGCGCCAAGCTCGGGGGCACCGAGCGCGCTCAGGGCCCCCTGGAAGGCCCCCATGGGGGTACGTTTGGCCGCCACAATCACGATATCCATCGATAGCACTCTCCTTGTTACATCGGGATAACATATGCCGCGACCGCGACGGGAACAAGACTTGCGAGGAAGTTGACGTTTGGGTAAGGTGCCAGCCTGCATTGACAACCAGATGGCAGCCAAGACAGCCCCATGACCAAATCCAGGGACGACACCCGCACCTTCAGCATCAGCGAACTGGCTCGCGAGTTCGATGTGACCACCCGCAGCATCCGCTTCTACGAGGATCAGGGCCTGCTCAACCCGACCCGCCAGGGACAGCACAGGATCTACAGCCGTCAGGACAGGGTGCGGCTCAAGCTGACCCTGCGTGGCAAGCGTCTGGGCTTCAGCCTCGCAGAGATCCGGGAGCTGTTCGACCTCTACGATGCGGACAAGAGCAGCCGCTCCCAGTTGCAGACCATGCTGGGGCTGGTGGCCGACAAGCGGGAGACCCTGCAGCAGCAGCTGGAAGATATCCAGATGGTCCTGCTGGAGCTGGAGGCGGCCGAACAGCGCTGCCGCCAGGCCCTGGCACACCTCTCCCCCTGAGGCACGCAGACGGGCGAGGCGAGCGGGGAACACCGCCAGCAAATAGACACAAATGAAAGAGGGAGGCTTGAAGCCTCCCTCTTGTCATGCATCGTGGACGACCGATATCAGGCCTCCTTGCTCCAGCGGTTCGGATCGTAATCCGGGCTGTAGCGATCGACGATGATGGCACAGGCCGCATCGCCGGTGATGTTCAGCGCGGTCCGGATCATGTCGAACAGACGATCCAGCGCGAACAGCAGCGGCAGACCCTCGATGGGAATCCCGGCCGCCAGCAGCACGGCAACCACCAGGAAGCTCGGGCCCGGCACACCGGCCTGACCGATGGCACCCAGGGTGGAGGTGACGATGATCGCCGCCCAGGCCCCCATGGAAAGATCGATGTTATAGACCTGGGCGAAGAAGATGGCGACCAGGCCGTAATAGATGGCGTTGCCGCTCATGTTGATGGTGGCGCCCAGCGGCAGCACGAAGGACGCGGTGGCGTTGGTCACCTTCAGATCGCGCTCGCAGGTCTCCATGTTGACCGGCAGGGTCGCCATGGAAGAGGCGGTGGAGAAGGCCACGATCTGCGGTTTCTTCATCGCGGAGAAGTACTTGCGTACCGGCGTGTTGGAGAAGAACGCGATCAGCAGCGGATAGACCACGAAGCCGAAGATGAGGATGGCGGCGATATAGACGACGAACAGCTTGAGCACTAGGGTCAGCACGTCGAAGCCGTAGGTGCCGATGGCGTCGGCCATCAGGCCGAAGACGCCGATGGGGGCGATCAGCATCACCTTGTTGATCATCCAGACGAAGGCGTCCACCAAGGTGTTGAGCCCGTCCACCAGCGGCTTGGCGCGCTCGCGGGGCTGCTTGGCCAGGGCGATGCCGAGGAACATGCAGAACACCAGGATCTGCAGGATGTTGGCCTCGTTCAAGGCGCTGAACACGTTGGTCGGGATCATGCCAAGCAGGGTGGCCACTGCATCGGGCAGTGCCCCCTTGTCGGCGTAGTCGCCGGAGAACATGGCCGCGGTGGCGCCAAAGTCAACACCCACACCGGGTTTGAACACCTGACCCATCACCAACGCCAGGAACACCGCCAGTGCGGAGGTGACGAGGAAGAAGGCGAGCGTGGTGACGCCAATCTTGCCAGCAGCGGGACTGGCCCCCAGGTTGGCGGCCCCGGACAGGATGGCCACCGCTACCAGCGGGATCACCAGCATCTTGATCAGCTGGATAAACAGGGTGCCGAGCGGCGCAAACACCGTGGCTTGCTCTCCCATGAGCGCCCCGACCAGCGCGCCCAGCACCATGGCCACCACTACCTGGAAGCCGATGCTTTTGATTAATCCTTTTGTTAACACAGAATGTTCCTTTATTTAGCAATTACTCACACTTTTACAGCGTAAATGACCACCCAGAGCGTCAAATCCTCTCCATTGCTCTGGCGGTGCGCTTTATCTCATATTTGCGCCCCGTTTTACATTAGAATCCGTTAACGAAATGCATTGATAACTTTATGAGAAAGTAAAACCTCAAAAGAGACACGGCTGTTTTTGCTCCTTTTACCATGACAACATCCAAAACAGTGTGCTACGTTGGCTCTGCAAACGTGCATACAGGGAAGAAAAGATGCTGAAAGTTAACGAGTATTTTGACGGAAATGTTAAATCCATCGGTTTCGAGCAAAAAGGCGAGAAAGCTACCGTTGGTGTGATGGAAGCGGGCGAGTACCTGTTCAATACCGCCGCCCCGGAGCGCATGACGGTGATCAAGGGCGCCCTCACCATCCAGCTGGCCGACGAAGATGAGTGGCACACCTACCAGCAGGGGGAATCCTTCGACGTGGCCGGTCACTCCTCCTTCAAGCTGGAAGTGAAGATCGCCTCCGCCTATCTGTGCGAGTTCCTCGACTGATGTATCACGGGCGCCATGGGATGCCGAGCGGCTCCCCCATGGCGCGTCTCTCCCGCGCCCATTTCCCTACCGCCATCACACCCCGCTATCTCCCCCCTTTTCAACGACTACAAAAAATTTACAATGTTTAGACGAAATCCATAATTGGAGTACGTCATGATCAGTGTCTTCGACATGTTTTCCATCGGGATAGGCCCCTCCTCCTCCCATACCGTGGGACCGATGCGGGCCGCCTGCGCCTTCATCCAGACCCTCAAAGCGAACGCACTCCTCTCCCGTACCGGACGCGTTGTCGTCGAGTGCTACGGCTCACTGGGCCAGACCGGCAAGGGGCACGGCACCGGCAAGGCCATCATCCTGGGACTGGCCGGATTTGAACCCGAATCCGTGGACATCGAGGCCATTCCCGCCTTCCTCGCCCAGGTAGAGCAGACCCAGACCCTCTGCCTGGGCGGTGAGCAACCCAGCGAATTTCCCCGCATCGGCGCCATCCTCTTCAACCGGCGCAAGACCCTTCCCGCCCACTCCAACGGCATGACATTGCGCGCCTATGAGGGTGACACCCTTGTGTTCGAGCAGACCTACTACTCCATCGGGGGCGGTTTCATCATCGAGGAGAGTCACTTCGCCAACGCCCGGGAAGAGGCGGCCCGCTTCGATGCCGCCCACCCCATCCCCTATCCCTTCGAGAGCGGCGCCGAACTGCTGGCCCAGTGCCAGGAGAGCGGCCTCTCCATCTCGGGGCTGATGCTGGCCAACGAGAAGGTGTTTCGCTCGGAAGCGGAGATCAAGGCCGGGCTTCGCAAGATCTGGCAGGCGATGCAGGGGTGTGTGGAGCGTGGCTGCAAGAGCGAGGGGGTGCTGCCAGGCGGTCTCAAGGTCAAGCGCCGGGCTCCCGCCCTCTATCGCCAGCTCTGTGGCGAGACCAATTTCAACAAGGATCCGCTGATGGTGATGGAGTGGGTGGATCTCTTTGCGCTGGCCGTCAACGAGGAGAACGCCGCCGGAGGCCGGGTGGTGACGGCGCCGACCAACGGCGCAGCGGGCATCATCCCCGCGGTGTTGCACTATTACGATCGCTTCGTGCGCAAGGTGGATGACGAGCTGCTGATGCAGTACTTCCTCACTGCCGCCGCCATTGGCATCCTCTACAAGAAGAATGCCTCCCTCTCGGGGGCCGAGGTGGGCTGTCAGGGCGAGGTCGGCGTGGCCTGCTCCATGGCCGCTGGTGCCCTGGCCGAGCTACTGGGCGCCAGCCCCGCCATTGTCGAGAACGCCGCCGAGATCGGCATGGAGCACAATCTCGGGCTGACCTGCGATCCCGTCGGTGGCCTGGTGCAGGTGCCCTGCATCGAGCGCAACGCCATGGGCGCAGTCAAGGCGATCAATGCCGCCCGCCTCGCCCTGCGCGGCACCGGCGAGCACAAGGTGTCGCTGGACAAGGTGATCAGAACCATGTGGGAAACCGGCAACGACATGAAGACCAAGTACAAGGAGACCGCACGGGGCGGCCTTGCCGTCAACATCACCGAGTGTTAAGCCGCTGTGATAAAGCCGCATATGGCACTCGAATACCCGGCATCGCCGGGTATTTTTTTGCAAAACGTTTGTCTGACGCTTAACAAAATGGATAACCATCAAAATAAATTTTATACTCGCGCCACGAATTCAACAAAAATAGATCTGTTTCAACTTTTTTTAGGCATTGAACCGTTACACTGTGGTTATCCGGTTCCCTGGCCTTTGTGACGACAGACCCGTCCCATGGATCCCTTTTCTGCGAGTGGGCATGGCGCCCCCTTCTACCCTGAGGTAATTGTTACATGATCAGCGTTTTTGATATCTTCAAAATCGGTGTTGGCCCCTCCTCTTCCCACACTGTCGGCCCCATGAAGGCAGCCAAACAGTTCGTGGATGAACTGCGTGCTGGCGGCAAGATCCGTGACATCACCCGGATCCAGGTCGATGTCTATGGCTCCCTCTCCTGGACCGGCAAAGGCCACCACACGGATACCGCCATCATCATGGGTCTGGCGGGCAACCTGCCAGAGAACGTCGACATCGACGCCATCCCCGAATTCATCTCCCGCGTGGAGCAGACCGGTCGTCTGCCCATCGGCCTGCACTGCCACACCGTCAGCTTCCCCAAGGGCGCCATGATCTTCCATGACGAGGCCCTGCCCCTGCACGAAAACGGCATGAGGCTGACCGCCTTCATCGAAGATGACGCCGTCTACAGCAAGACCTACTACTCCATCGGCGGTGGCTTCATCGTCGACGAAGAGAACTTTGGCAAGGGTGACAGCGGCGACATGTCCGTCAGCTATCCCTTCAAGAGTGCCGCCGAGCTCATCGCCCACTGCAGCCAGAGCGGTCTCTCCATCTCCGCCCTGATGATGGAAAACGAGAAGTGCTTCAACACCCCGGAAGAGATCTACAAGAAGCTCGGCAAGATCTGGACCACCATGCGGGAAGGGATCGAGCGCGGCTGCCGCACCGAGGGCGTCCTCTCCGGCCCGCTGCGCGTACCGCGCCGCGCCGCGCCGCTCTACCGCCAGCTGACCACCAACGAGAACCTCTCCAACGATCCCATGAACATCGTGGACTGGGTCAACATGTTCGCCCTGGCGGTGAGTGAAGAGAACGCCGCCGGTGGCCGCGTCGTCACCGCGCCGACCAACGGCGCCGCCGGCATCATCCCGGCCGTGCTGGCCTACTACGACAAGTTCATCCAGCCGGTGGGCCGCGACGAGTACACCCGCTTCTATCTGGCCGCTGCCGCCGTCGGCATGCTCTACAAGATGAACGCGTCCATCTCCGGCGCCGAAGTGGGCTGCCAGGGTGAAGTGGGCGTCTCCTGCTCCATGGCCGCCGCCGGCCTGACCGAGCTGATGGGCGGCAGCCCCGAGCACGTCTGTGAAGCCGCCGAGATCGGCATGGAACACAACCTGGGTCTGACCTGCGACCCGGTGGCCGGCCAGGTACAGGTACCCTGCATCGAGCGCAACGCCATCGCCGCCATGAAGGCGGTCAACGCCTCCCGCATGGCCCTGCGTCGCACCTCCAAGCCGCGCGTGTCGCTGGACAAGGTGATCGAGACCATGTACATCACCGGCAAGGACATGGACTCCAAGTACCGCGAGACCTCCCGCGGTGGCCTGGCCATCAAGGTGATGCAGGTTGCCTGCGACTAACGCCGAGTCGCGATGACATGAAAAAAGCGGGATATATTCCTAATGCCGATCAGTTAAGGATCCATTGACCGATCCTCAGGCTGTGTAAGAATCCGAAACTCCTTGTTGGGTTTCGGATTTTTTTATGCGTATCGACCAAGCTCTCGACTTCATTCACGCCTGTCCTCCCGGAAAGTTTGAGTCC
>NZ_JALIHH010000266.1:0-293 GCF_022869435.1 Aeromonas sp. LsrichE-8G | reverse complement strand
GCTTTTCCAGCATGGCAATAAACAGCGATGAGTTTTTCTTGATCCCGCTGACGTAAAGTACCCTTCCGTTGCCTGCGTGGAGAACGCCTGCCAGATAATGCTTGGCATTCTGCCCCGGTGTGACAACCCGCTTTTGCTGCGCTCTGCACATCCAGTCGGCTCCTAATTTGGGATTGAGGTCTATATCGACTTCATCCTCATAAAACACCGGATTATCGGCATCACAGCGGGCCAGCGCGGCGTCGATATTCGCCATTTTTTCCTGATAGGCTGGGTCTTTTATCCGCAAGGTC
>NZ_JALIHH010000265.1:0-295 GCF_022869435.1 Aeromonas sp. LsrichE-8G | reverse complement strand
GCTCTTTAACAATTTGAATCAAGCAATCTGTGTGGGCACTCACAGCATCGAGCATCAAAAACAATTTTTGATTTTCAATGTCTGATGAAGTGACCAAAGCAACTTTTAGTTGCAGCAGTTAATTCAGCAATTCATTGAGCCGCCTTTATAGGCAACCAAACTTAAATTGAAGAGTTTGATCATGGCTCAGATTGAACGCTGGCGGCAGGCCTAACACATGCAAGTCGAGCGGCAGCGGGAAAGTAGCTTGCTACTTTTGCCGGCGAGCGGCGGACGGGTGAGTAATGCCTGGGAA
>NZ_JALIHH010000034.1:0-66683 GCF_022869435.1 Aeromonas sp. LsrichE-8G | reverse complement strand
GAGTTGGACAAACAGGCAGAGCAGTTCAAGTTACCCGCCCGCCGAGAACGAAGTTACCCAAGGTGCATCAAAGCCAAACCACAGAAGTATGCGACGAGAAAACCTAGTAAAAACAATGCCAGTCAGGCTTAACTGACTGGCATTACTCCCTTGGGAGCCCTTTTCATTGCCGGTCAGGGACGGGCTCAGGCGTCGCCACAGGCCTTCTTGGCGGCGGTGATCATGGGGGTAATGGTCATGCCCTGTACCACGATGGAGAACATCACCACCGAGTAGGTCATCACCAGGATCACCTGGCGCAGATCGACGTTGTGTTCCGGGATCATCATGACACCGGATGGCAGTGCCAGGGCCATGGCCATGGCCAGACCGCCACGCAGGCCGCCCCAGGTGAGGATGCGCACCGAGAAGGTGTTGTAGCTGCGGAACTTGCGGAACGTCACATAGGGCAGGGAGACGCTGATGAAGCGGGCAGCCAGGCAGAGCGGCACCGCGATGACCAGCAGGATCCAGTCGCGCCAGTCGAGGTCCAGCAGCACCAGTGCCAGACCGATCAGCAGGAACAGCAGGGCGTTGAGGAACTGATCCATCAACTCCCAGAAGTGATCCAGGTGGTGCTGGCTCTGCTCGGAGAAGCCGGAATGACGGGTCCAGTTGCCGATCATGATGCCGGTCACCACCATGGCCAGGGCGCCGGAGACGCCGATCATGTTGGCGAAGGCGAAGCCCGCGGTCGGGATGCAGAGGGTCAGCAGCAGCTCCAGGGAGCCGTCGTCGGTGGCGCTGATCATCACGTGGGCGATGAGACCCAGCACGGCCCCGAACAGGATGCCGCCGAGAGCCTCATGCAGGAACAGACCGGCCACGCTGCCGAAGGTGGGCTCCACGCCGCCAAAGGCCACGGCAAACACGGTGGCGAAGATGACCAGACCGACACCGTCGTTGAACAGGGATTCCCCCTCGATCTGGATGGCGATCTGGGGTGGCGCCTTCATCTTTTTGACGATGGCCAGTACGGCAATCGGGTCAGTGGGGGAGATCAGGGCACCGAACAACATGCAGTAGACCAGCGGCACATCCCAGCCCAGCAGCTTGGCGATGAACCAGAAGCCGTAGCCGATGAGGAAGGTGGAGAGCAGGGTGGCGGCTATGGCCAGAATGGTGATTTCCCACTTCTGGCTACGCAACGCCTTGAGGTTGATGCCAAGGCCGCCGGCGAACAGCAGGAAGCCCAGGATCCCCTTCAACAGGAAGTTCTGGAAGTCGATGCTCTCCATGGTCTTGATGGCGAGAGGCTCCAGATTGAACCAACCCAGTTTGCCAAACAGCACCAGCAGCGCGGAGATCAGCATGGAGCCCGCAGTGATGGCGATGGTGGTCTGGATCTTCACAACATACTGGTTGGCAAAGGCGATGAAGATCGCCAACGCTGCCAGGAAGCAGAGTGTGTAGTAGACGCTCATAGTTATTTTTCTCTTTGGTAAACAGCAAGCACGTATCCCTCTTGAGGACGGGCATAGGGTACTCCCGGGTTAGATCATGCTCATTACCTATTTATGGTTATATTTAATCGTCACCACGGACAGATAGACGGCTAGATTTCCATTTAATTTGATTGCTGCTAGGATGGGCATCACGCAGTTGCATGGATGTAAGGGGTACGAGCGGTGTCGAGCAGAGAGTCGAACAAGAAAGCGGATGTCACAACCAGGCTGGAAGCCTGTCTCAAGGAGCGGATCCTGATCATCGACGGGGCCATGGGCACCATGATCCAGGGTTACAAACTCGGTGAGGCGGACTATCGGGGGGAGCGGTTTGCCGACTGGCATACCGACATCAAGGGCAACAACGACCTGCTGGTGTTGAGCCGTCCCGCCGTCATTCGCGAGATCCACGACCAGTATTGTGCCGCCGGGGCCGACATCCTCGAGACCAACACCTTCAACGCCACCCGCATCGCCATGGCGGACTACGAGATGGAAGCGCTCTCGGCCGAGATAAACCGGGAGGCGGCCCGCCTGGCCCGCGCCGTGGCGGACGAGTGGACCGCCAAGGACCCGGCGAAACCGCGCTTTGTGGCAGGGGTACTGGGCCCCACCAACCGTACCGCCTCCATCTCGCCGGACGTGAACGATCCGGGCAAGCGCAACGTCACCTATGACGAGCTGGTGGCCGCCTACACCGAATCGACCCACGCCCTCATCGAGGGCGGTGCCGACATCATCCTGATCGAGACCATCTTCGACACCCTCAACGCCAAGGCGGCCGCCTTCGCGGTGGACCTGGTGTTCGAGGAGCTGGGTTACAGCCTGCCGGTGATGATCTCCGGCACCATCACGGACGCCTCCGGTCGTACCCTCTCGGGCCAGACCACCGAGGCCTTCTACCACTCCCTTCGCCACGTCAAACCGGTCTCCTTCGGCCTCAACTGTGCGCTGGGGCCGGACGAGCTGCGCCAGTACGTGGAGGAGCTGTCCCGCATCAGCGAGACCCATGTCAGCGCCCACCCCAATGCCGGTCTGCCCAATGCGTTTGGCGAGTACGATCTGGACGCGGTCGAGATGGCGGAGCATATCCGCGAGTGGGCCCAAAGCGGCTTTCTCAACCTGGTGGGCGGCTGCTGCGGCACCACCCCGACCCACATCCGCGCCATGGCGGACGCCGTGGCGGGCATCAAGCCCCGCGCCCTGCCGGATCTGCCGGTAGCCTGCCGGTTGTCGGGCCTGGAGCCTCTCATCATCACGGCGGACTCCATGTTCGTGAACGTGGGTGAGCGGACCAACGTCACCGGTTCGGCCAAGTTCAAGCGCTTGATAAAAGAGGGGCTCTACGACGAGGCCCTGGATGTGGCCAAGCAGCAGGTGGAAAACGGCGCCCAGATCATCGACATCAACATGGATGAGGGGATGCTGGACGCCGAGGCGGCCATGGTGCGCTTCCTGAACCTCATCGCCGGGGAACCGGATATCGCCCGGGTGCCGGTGATGATCGACTCCTCCAAGTGGGAGGTGCTGGAGGCGGGCCTCAAGTGCGTGCAGGGCAAGCCGGTGGTCAACTCCATCTCCATGAAGGAGGGGGAGGACAAATTCATCGAGCAGGCGAAACTGCTGCGTCGCTACGGCGCCGCCGTCATCGTCATGGCGTTCGACGAGGTGGGCCAGGCTGATACCCGTGCCCGCAAGTTCGAGATCTGCCAGCGCGCCTACCGCATTCTGGTGGACCGCGTCGGCTTCCCGCCGGAAGACATCATCTTCGACCCCAACATCTTCGCGGTGGCGACCGGCATCGACGAGCACAACAACTACGCGGTGGACTTCATCGAGGCGGTGAAGGACATCAAAACGCACCTGCCCCACGCCATGATCTCCGGCGGCGTCTCCAACGTCTCCTTCTCCTTCCGTGGCAACGAGCCGGTGCGCGAAGCCATCCACGCTGTCTTCCTCTACCACGCCATCAGGAACGGCATGGACATGGGGATCGTCAACGCGGGCCAGCTTGCCATCTACGAAGACATCCCGGCCGAGCTCAAAGAGAAGGTCGAGGCGGTAGTGCTGAACCTCAACGACAACGCCACCGAGGCGCTGCTGGCCATCGCCGAGAAGTATCGCGGCGCGGGTGCCCAGGCGGAGGATCCGCGGGATCAGGAGTGGCGCAGCTGGCCGGTGGGCAAGCGGCTCGAACACGCCCTGGTCAAGGGGATCACTGATTTCATCGAGGAGGACACCGAGGAGGCGCGCGCCCAAGCCGAGAAGCCGCTGCACGTCATCGAGGGGCCGCTGATGGACGGCATGAACGTGGTGGGCGATCTGTTCGGCGCCGGCAAGATGTTCCTGCCCCAGGTGGTGAAGTCGGCCCGGGTGATGAAGCGGGCGGTGGCCTACCTGCAACCCTACATCGAGGCGGAGAAGTCCGGCGGTTCCAGCAACGGCAAAATCGTGCTGGCCACCGTCAAGGGCGACGTGCACGACATCGGCAAGAACATCGTCGGGGTGGTGCTCCAGTGCAACAACTTCGAGATCGTGGATCTCGGGGTCATGGTCTCCTGCGAGACTATCCTCAAGACGGCCCGGGAAGTGAACGCCGACATCATCGGCCTGTCGGGCCTCATCACTCCGTCCCTGGACGAGATGGTGCATGTAGCAAAGGAGATGGAGCGTCAGGGGTTCAAGCTGCCGCTGCTCATCGGCGGTGCCACCACTTCCAAGGCCCACACCGCGGTGAAGATAGAGCAGAACTACTCCGAGCCCGTGGTCTATGTCTCCAACGCCTCCCGCGCCGTGGGGGTGGCCCAGAGCCTGCTGAGCCCGGAGCTCAAGCCCGCCTTCGTCGCCCGCATCGACAAGGAGTACGAGATTGCCCGGGATCAGCATGCCCGCAAGCAGCCGCGCTCCAAGCCGGTCAGCCTGGCCCATGCCCGGGCCAACCGCCATCAGCTGGACTGGGTGGGCTATGAGCCCCCGGCGCCCCGGGAGCCCGGCGTACAGAAGTTCGAAAACGTGCCCATCTCGGTGCTGCGCCCCTACATCGACTGGACGCCGTTCTTCCTGAGCTGGGAGCTGGCGGGCAAGTTCCCCCGCATTCTGGAGGATGAAGTCGTGGGGGAGGAGGCGACGCGCCTCTACGCCGACGCCAACGCCATGCTGGACCAGCTGGAGAAGGATCAGAGCGTGCGCTGCGCCGGCATTGTCGGCCTGTTCCCCGCCAACGCCGTGGGGGACAGCATCGAGGTCTACACCGACGAGACCCGCACCCAGGTGCGCAAGGTGCTGCACCACCTGCGCCAGCAGAGCGAGAAGCAGGGCTTCCCCAACTACTGTCTGGCGGACTATGTGGCGCCGAAGGAGAGCGGCAAGCCCGACTGGATCGGCGCCTTCGCGGTGACCGGCGGCATCGGCGAGGAGGCCATCGCCAAGGCCTACAAGGCGGACCACGACGACTACAACGCCATTCTCATCCAGGCGGTGTGCGATCGCCTCGCCGAGGCCTTTGCCGAATACCTCCACGAGCAGGTGCGCAAAGTGCACTGGGGCTATGCCCCGGACGAGGCACTCAGCAACGAGGAACTGATTCGCGAAAATTATCAGGGGATACGTCCGGCGCCGGGCTACCCGGCCTGCCCGGAGCACACCGAGAAGGGGAGCATCTGGGAGCTGCTGGACGTGGAACAGGCCATCGGCATGCAGCTCACCGAGTCCTACGCCATGTGGCCGGGGGCGGCGGTATCCGGCTGGTACTTCTCCCACCCTGAGAGCAAATACTTCGCGGTGGCCCAGATCCAGCAGGATCAGGTGGAAGACTACGCCCAGCGCAAGGGGATGACCCTGGCAGAGGCCGAACGCTGGCTGGGACCCAACCTGCACTGATCCCCGTCTGCCTCGCCTCACGCGGTGCGGGGCAGACGCCGGGTACGCACGCCATATCGAGGTTGCCATGAAGATTGGATTTGTCGGTCTGGGGGCTGTGGTGCAGACAGCCTATCTGCCTGCACTCGCAGCCCTGGCCGAAAATACCGAGATATGGGGCTTTGATCCCGCCATCACCCTGCCCGGCGTCATGTCTGCGCCGACCCTGGAAGCCCTGCTGGCCAAACCCCTGGATCGGCTGGTGATCGCCACCCCTTCCCTGCTGCATCTGCCCGTGTTGGAGCAGGCACTGGCCAGCGCCATTCCCCTCATCCTGGTGGAGAAACCCGTGGTGGCCACCCTGGCCCAGCACGATCGCCTGCACGCCCTGCTGGCGGACCCCGAGGTCGCAGCCAGGGTGCTGGCGCTGGATCACTGGATGGCCCGCAATGCCATCCAGCAGTTGCTGCTGAGCGGCAAACTGGATGAAGGCTGGCAGCCTCGGGCACCAGGCTTCGCCGGGGTCGGGCTGGCCACCCTCGCCGATATCAGCGCGGTGGAGGGCTTTTTGCTGGAACCCTGCGGCCTGGACGAGACGGGGCATCCCTGTGCCCTCAACTTCGCCACCGGGGAGCCGGATCGGCGGGTCCTGCGCCATCCAGACGGGGTGATCCTCGACATCGGCACCCATCTGCTGGCGATGATCCGGGAACTGCTGGTGGCCCTGGGTGGAGACGACCGCCTGCACCTGATCGCGGAGGACGTCTGCGACCGGCTGGGGCAGCCCATCCGGCGCGGGGATCTGGAGACCGCCGAGGGGCGAGCCTGCCTGCGCGGCGAGGCGGCAGGGGTGCCCCTGACCCTCTGGCTCGACAAGTATGCCGGTCCCGGGGTGGAGAAGAAGGGGCTTTGCCTGCACTTCAAGGACGGGCGGCGCATCGAGCTGCTTCGCCGCGGCAACCTGGAGTGGCTGCACCATCACGACGTCGACGGGATGCGGGGCTGGCAACATGAGGGACCCCTCTATCGCCACTGCATCGCCCAGACCCTGCTGGCCCCCGTGCCTTTGGGAGGCTGGGCCGGCACCACGGCGCGCCGTTTGCAGGAGGTCGCCCTGCTGCTTGAGTTGCAGCAAGGGCTGCGCGGCCCCCATTGACGTCGCTGTGGGCCATCGGGCATGAGGGCTGGTGGCTGGCGCCGTCTTGCAGAACGGTCTGTTCTTGAGTGCGGCACTCTCGGTTTTTGCCTGTTCTTGCAGAACCGCGCATGGTGAGGGGAAAGGATTGGCGTTGCCAGTCGTTCATGGCACCTTATACTCTCCAGTCCGATTATCAGGTCTGCCATTTCCATGAATATTGCCATTTTATCCCGTGAGCCCAACAACTACTCCACCCGCCGTCTGGTCGAGGTGGCCCGGGCCCGTGGGCATCAGGTCGAGGTGCTCGACACCCTGCGCTGCTACATGAACATCGCCTCCCACAGCCCCTCCATCCATTACGAAGGACGGGAGCTGGAGAGCTATGACGCCGTGATCCCGCGCATCGGTGCCAGCATCACCTTCTATGGCACCGCCGTGCTGCGCCAGTTCGAGATGATGAGCACCATGGCTCTCAACAGCTCGGTGGCCATCTCCCGCTCCCGGGACAAGCTGCGAGCCATGCAGCTGCTCTCCCGTCACGGCATCGGCCTGCCGGTGACCGGCTATGCCCACAGCACCCACGACGTACCGGATCTCATCACCATGGTGGGGGGCGCCCCCCTGGTGGTGAAGCTGCTGGAGGGCACCCAGGGGATTGGCGTGGTGCTGTGCGAAACCCAGAAGGCCGCGGAGAGCGTCATCGAGGCCTTTATCCAGACCAACAACAACATCCTGGTGCAGGAGTACATCCGCGAGGCCAACGGCGCCGACATCCGCTGCCTGGTGGTCAACGGCAAGGTGGTGGCCGCCATGCGCCGCCAGGCCCAGCCGGGGGAGTTTCGCTCCAACCTGCACCGGGGTGGCACAGCCGAAGCCATCAAGATCACGCCGGAAGAGCGTGCCACCGCCGTGCAGGCCGCCAAGATCATGGGGCTGGACGTGGCCGGGGTGGACATCCTGCGTAGCGCCCGCGGCCCGCTGGTGCTGGAGGTGAACTCCTCCCCCGGTCTGCAGGGGGTGGAAGCCGCCTCCGGCAAGGACGTGGCGGGCAAGATCATCGAGTTCCTCGAGCTCAAGGCGAGCCGCAAGCACAAGCCGGCGGAATGAGTCCCAAACGAGTGTCAGACAGGTAAACACAGGGCGCCCTCGGGCGCCTTGTTGCTATCTGGGGGGTGGGCTGGAAGGCTGCGGGCTTGCCGGGAAGTGTCTCCCTTCTCCCACAGTGTTGAACAGCCGGGAAGAAGGGCCGGGAATCAGGGGGTTATGCCGCCCCGGGGGCGCCGGGGATCATCACCAGCCGGGCGCTGAAGACCCCCTCCACCAGATGGGTCTCAATCTGCCAGCCCAGCTTCTCGCAGATGCGCTGGATGATGGTGAGACCGCAGCCGTAGCCGAGGATCTGATCCGGCGCGGCGGCGGTGGGGTTGCTGATGGTGAGCACCTGCTCGTGCAGGGTGATCTCGATGTGCCCCTCGGCGTAGCTCAGGGCGTTTTTCAAGAGGTTGCCGAGGGCGATGGCGAGCAGGGAGAGGGGGGCCTGCACCTCGCTCTCCTCGTCCAGTTGCAGGCGAATGTCCAGCGTCTCCCGTTGCAGCAGGGGAGCGAGGCGGGTCAGCTCCCGGCGAATGAGCGGCGCCACCTGCTGGGGCGGGCGCTCCACGGCCTCCTTGCGTCCCAGCAGCAGGAAGGTTTCGGTGAGCAGGGCCATCTCGTCGGCGGCGGCGCGGATGCGGCTGACGGCGCGGGCTGCCGGGGCGGGCAGGTCATTCACCTTGCCGAGCAGGGCCGCGGATCCCTGGATCACCATGTTGGGGGTACGCAGCTCGTGGCTGGCAAAGCGGCTGAACTCCTGTTCACGGGCAAACACGGCGGCTACCTCGTGCTTGCCCGCCAGCAGCGCCTGCTCTATCTCTCGCAGCTCCTGCCAGGGGGCATCGGGCACGAAGTCCCCCTGATCCGGGGTCAGGTGGGCGACCCGCTGGCGCAGCCGCTCCAGCGGCCTGGTGATGTGACGCACCAGCCAGATGCCGAAGGCGAGGCTCCCCAGCAGCAGGGCCAGGCCGATGAGGCGGGTCACCAGATGCAGCTTGGCTTCGTAAGGGTCGAGGTAGTCGTCCGCATCGTCGTTGAACACCAGATAGAGCAGCCCCTGACCCGAGGGGTGGGCGCGTACCAGGAAGTGCTTGTCCTCCCGGCCCAGCTGATGCTCGAAGAAGCCGGAGCTCTGGTAGGCCTTGAGCCAGGCGGGCAGGCGGCCCGCCTCTGTCCAGTAGCTGGAGAACTGGCGCGGACTGGGGGCGGGGGCCGCCATCCCGAGGCGCAACCAGTCGTCGTCATAGCGGGTTGCCTCCGCCTCCAGCCAGTGGCGCAGGCTCAGCTCCTCCATCTTGTTCTCGGCCACCACTATCAGCAGGCTCAGGATCACCAGCAGCAGCAGACCGGCCCCTCCCAGCGCCAGCACCAGGCGCCGGCGCAGGCTCGGCAGGCCGGAGGCAAGGGGCGGCGTCGGGTTCGTCATGGGGTCACCAGCCGGTAGCCCTGGCCGTGCAGGGTCTCCAGCATGGGGGTGGGGAAGGGCTTGTCGAGGGCGCTGCGCAGGGCATAGATGTGGCTGCGCAGGGCGTCGGAGTCGGGCTCCTCGTCGCCCCAGACGGTGTCGAGCACCTCCTGGCGCGTCACCAGCTGGGGCGCGCGCTTCACCAGCAGGGTGAGGATCTGGAACGGGATCTTGCCGAGCTTGAGCTCCACCCCGGCGCGGGTGGTGCGGCCGCTGGCGGGATCCACCGTCAGATCGCCAAAGCAGAGCACGCCCATGTCCCCTCTGGGGCCACGCAGGCTGAGGGCCTCCAGGCGCACCTCCAGCTCCTCCATGGCGAACGGCTTGACCAGATAGTCGTCGCCCCCCGCCCGAAAGCCTGCCAGCTTGTCCTCCAGGCTGTCACGGGCGGTGAGAAAGAGCACCGGGGTCGCGATGCCGTCCGCACGCAGCCGCTCCACGGTACGCAGGCCGTCGAGGCGCGGCATCATGACGTCCATGATGATGACGTCGAAGCGCTCCTGGGCCAGCAGTTGCAGCGCGGCCTGGCCATGATAGGCGCAGTCCACCCTGTGCCCGGCCAGCGCCAGATAGTCCATGATGGTCTCCGCCACCTGGGGACTGTCTTCCACCACCAGTATTTTCATGCTCTGATCTCCTGGTCTGTGCCGCTATTTCACGGCCATTTCACACCGGATGGGTCATCCTGTGTGCCAGTGTAACCCCGAGGATCCCCGATGAAGAAGTCTCTCTGCGCCTTCTGGTTATTGATTCTATTGCCTTTTGGTCTGGTGCAGGCGGCCGAGTTCAAGCTCACGGGCCGCACCACCTGGCAGCTTGGCCAGTTGATGGTCAATGGCATTCCCTTCGTGATCGATGAGCGCACCCGCTTCAAGGATGGCTTGGATGAGGACGATCTCGGCGGGACCTGGGTCGATCTGGAAGGGGTCGTGCAGGAGACGGCGGCAGGGGCGCGGCGGCTCGTTCGCGAGGTGGAGGCGCTGGAAGAGGAGGACGAGATGGAACTGGAAGGGCCGGTGGAAGGGGGACGGATCTGGGGTTATGTCACCTCGGATGGGAGCCTCTCCCCGTTCGAGGGACGCTGGCTGGAGCTGGAGTGCAAGTTTGACGGCATGCGCCTGAGCCAGTGCCGGGAGGATGACTGACCGGTCAGGGCGGACCGGGAAAAATTGCCCGTCCGGGGCCATAGTTAAACCTCACCCCGTGACCCCGGACCGCCTGCCATGACCCGAACCGCACTCTGCCTGCTGCTGTTGCCCTTCTGCACCCTTGCCGACGACGCCGAGCTCTGGCTGGTGGAGCTGGAGCACAACGACGGGGTGCGCCTGCAATTCCAGGGGGCTGAGCTGGAGCTCGGCAGTGCCGAACTGCACGGCGTGGCGCAGCCGGACGGACTCGTGCCCGGCATGCACCTCGCGATCCAGAGCCGCTACGGCGTCGCCGAGACGATCCGGGTGCTCGACGGGGCGCCGGATCCGGCGCTCGGGGCCAACTGGCGGCGGGCGGAGGATCGACTGCTCACCCACAATCAGCAGGCATTGCTGCTACAGGAACTCGGCGTGCTGGTGTTTGATGCTGACACTCGCTGGATCAACGGCAGCGCTGCCGATTTGCAACCGGGTCGCCGCCTGGTGCTGAGCCGGGATGAAGAGGGCCGCCTCACCGATATCCTCATTCCCGACCCCGAGGATCCCCTCGACGCCGAAGAGTGAGACCTCTCTCCCTTTCCCCTTGTTAATGGCTTGTACTTTAAATTTCCCCACTTATACTGGCGCACATCTTGTCGGAGTGCTGACCGTCGAACGACGCTAAGCTGAGACCGTTAATTCGGGATCCGTGGAACCTGATCAGGTTAAGACCTGCGAAGGGAAACAAGGGTAACTTGCGGGTTACCGCGCTAGGGAAGGCACACCTTCCCGCCAGCTGGAGGCAGACCGCCTCTGGCTGGCACAGGCGCACAGGGGGAGGTTGTCCCGTCCGGTTGTACTTAGGGCGCCGGGTTTCCAGACTAGGGAAACAACGGGACGGCAGAGCAGGGAAGATCCATGCCCGGCTCACTCCCCCGAGCACACCCCGCCGCAAGTTCATCTTCTCCTCGAACTCCAGACAAGCAAACACCCATAACTTCAACCAGTTAATGTGAGTTTTGCTATGTCTACCAATGTATCTGATACCACCAAATCCAGCCGCCGCGAGCAGCGCTCCAGCGCCCAGACCTTTATCGACAACCTCAAGGGGATGGCGCACCCCAACTCCCGCCGCATCTTTATCCAGGGTTCTCGCCCTGACATCCGGGTGCCACTGCGGGAAATCCAGCTGGCCGACACCTTCGTCGGCGGCACCAAGGACGCTCCCCAGTTCGAGCCCAACGAGCCGGTGCCGGTTTACGATACCTCGGGCCCCTATGGGGAAGAGGCCGCCCCCATCGACGTGCGCCGCGGTCTGCCGCGCCTGCGGGAGAACTGGGTGCTGGAGCGCGATGACACCGACGCGCTGGACGGGCTGAGCTCCACCTTCACTCAGGAGCGGCTGGCGGACGAGGGGCTGGATCACCTGCGCTTCGAACATCTGCCGAGCGCCCGCCGTGCCAAGCCGGGCCGCCGGGTCACCCAGCTGCACTATGCCCGCCAAGGCATCGTCACTCCCGAGATGGAATTTATCGCCCTGCGCGAGAACATGGGCCGCGAGCGGGTGCGCTCAGAACTCCTGCGCACCCAGCACCCGGGTCAGGGCTTTGGCGCCAGACTGCCCCAGAACATCACCCCCGAGTTCGTGCGCGATGAGGTGGCCGCCGGTCGCGCCATCATCCCCAGCAACATCAACCACCCGGAAGCGGAGCCCATGATCATCGGCCGCAACTTCCTGGTGAAGATCAACGCCAACATCGGCAACTCGGCGGTCACTTCCAGCATCGAAGAGGAAGTGGAGAAGCTGGTCTGGTCCACCCGCTGGGGTGCCGACACCGTGATGGATCTCTCCACCGGCCGCTACATCCACGAGACCCGCGAGTGGATCCTGCGCAACAGCCCGGTGCCCATCGGTACCGTGCCCATCTACCAGGCGCTGGAGAAGACCAACGGCATCGCCGAAGACCTCACCTGGGAGCTGTTCCGCGACACCCTGCTGGAACAGGCCGAGCAGGGGGTGGACTACTTCACCATCCACGCCGGCGTCTTGCTGCGCTTCGTGCCGATGACTGCCAAGCGCCTCACCGGCATCGTGTCGCGTGGTGGCAGCATCATGGCCAAGTGGTGCCTGTCGCACCACAAGGAGAACTTCCTCTACGAGCACTTCCGCGAGATCTGCGAGATCTGCGCCGCCTATGACGTCAGTCTGTCGCTGGGTGACGGTCTGCGTCCGGGCTCCGTCTATGACGCCAACGACGAGGCCCAGTTCGCCGAGCTGCGCACCCTGGGCGAGCTCACCAAGATTGCCTGGGAATACGACGTGCAGGTGATGATCGAGGGCCCCGGCCACGTACCCATGCACATGATCGAGCGCAATATGACCGAGCAGCTCGAGCACTGCCACGAGGCGCCGTTCTATACCCTGGGCCCGCTCACCACCGACATTGCACCGGGGTACGATCACTTCACCTCCGGCATCGGCGCCGCGCTCATCGGCTGGTACGGCTGCGCCATGCTCTGCTACGTGACCCCCAAGGAGCACCTGGGCCTGCCCAACAAGGAGGACGTGAAGCAGGGGCTCATTACCTACAAGATCGCCGCCCACGCTGCTGACCTTGCCAAGGGCCACCCGGGCGCCCAGATCCGCGACAACGCCATGTCCAAGGCGCGCTTCGAGTTCCGCTGGGAGGATCAATTCAACCTGGCCCTGGATCCCGACACCGCCCGCGCCTACCACGACGAGACCCTGCCTCAGGAGTCCGGCAAAGTGGCACACTTCTGCTCCATGTGCGGGCCCAAGTTCTGCTCCATGAAGATCACCCAGGACGTGCGCGACTACGCCGCCAAGCTGGAAGCCGTAGAGATAAAGCTGGTCGGCATGGACGGTCAGCAGGAGCGGGTGGTGGCCGAGGTGGAGAGCGGCATGGCCCGCATGGCTGAAACCTTCAAGGAGACCGGCGGCGAGATCTACCATCAGGCGGCGACCCTGAAGCAGGCCGCAGGGGAGGAGGCGTGAGCTGCGAGCGCGGGGCTGTCAGCCCCGCCGACCTGTCCGCCGTGACGCAGGCCCGCCCCGTGGTCTGGACCATCGCCGGGTCCGACTCCGGCGGCGGGGCCGGCATTCAGGCCGACTTGCACACAATGCATGACCTCGGCGTGCACGGCTGCTCTGTCATCTCCGCCATCACCGCCCAGAACTCGGTGGCGGTGAAGATGGTCGACCCCGTGCTGATGCAGACCTTCGCCGCCCAGATCGATGCCCTGGGGCTGGATCTGCCACCCGCCGCCATCAAGATAGGCCTGCTGCCGACCCGGCTGCATGTGGAGGTGCTGGCACGCAGGTTGTCGACCGTCGAGGCTCCCTTCGTGGTCTACGACCCGGTGGCCATCGCCAGCACCGGCACCCCCATGGCGGAGCCCGGCATGCTGGTGGCGGTGCGCGAGCACCTGCTGCCGCGCCTCTCCTTGATCACCCCCAATGGTCCCGAGCTGGAAGCCCTGACCGGCCTGCCCGCCACCAGTCCCGAGCTGGTGCGCCTCGCCGCCCGGCGGCTGCGCGAACTCGGCGCTCGCGCCGTGCTGGTCAAGGGGGGCCACCTTGAATGGGGCGGGGATCTCTGCCTCGACTACTACCAGGATGAGACCCGCGAATTCTGGCTCGCCGCGCCGCGCCTCGATACCCGCCACGGTCACGGCACCGGTTGCGCTTACGCCAGCGCCATCGCCGCCGTGGTGGCGCAGGACTATCCGGTGGAGGACGCCATCACCCTGGCGCGCGCCTACCTGCAACAGGGCTTGGCGGCGGCGCAAGGGGTGGGGGCCGGCCCCGGCCCCATCGCCCATCTCGGCTGGCCTGCTGATCTTGCCCACTTCCCCCGTGCCGTGCTGGCGGGATCGCCGCTCGATCGCCGCTTCGGACTTTATGACGCGAGCAGCGCCCGTCTGCCGCAGGGCCCCTTCGCGCCGACCGAACACCACCTCGGCCTCTATCCGGTGGTGGATTCGGTCAAGTGGCTCAAGCGTCTGCTGGGGGCCGGGGTCAAGACCATCCAGCTACGGATCAAGAATCTGCCCGCCACAGAGGTGGCGCCGGCCATTCGTGATGCGGTCGCGCTCGGTCGCCGCCATGGGGCGCGGCTCTTTATCAACGACTACTGGCAGCAGGCCATCGAGGCGGGGGCCTGGGGCGTGCATCTGGGGCAGGAGGATATGGAGACCGCCGATCTCGCCGCCATTCAGGCGGCGGGGCTGCGCCTTGGCATCTCCACCCACGGCTACTTCGAGCTGATGCGGGCCCGCGAGCTTGCCCCCTCCTATATCGCGCTCGGCCATATCTTCCCGACCAACACCAAAGCGATGCCTTCGCGCCCCCAGGGGCTGGCGCGGCTGCACCACTACCGCGCCCTGATGGCGCAGTGGCCCACGGTGGCCATCGGTGGCATCAGCGAGGAGCGGGTGGCGGCGGTCAAGGCAAGCGGGGTCGGCAGCATTGCGCTGGTCTCGGCCATCACGGCGAGCGATGACTGGCAGGGCGCGACCGAGCGGCTGCTCGCTGCCGTGGGGGCGGGGGATGAACCGCGCTCGGCCTGCGTGATACGGGAGGCAGAACATGCGCTCTGATGCCGCTTCTCTCAGTGACAAAGAGTATCTGCGATACGGCCGCCAGCTGATGCTGGCGGAAGTGGGGGAAGCAGGTCAGGCGCGGCTGAAAGATAAATCCGTGCTGATCGTGGGCCTCGGCGGGCTCGGCTCGCCGCTCGCCCTCTATCTGGCCGGCGCCGGGGTGGGCACCTTGTGGCTGGCCGATGGCGACACGGTGGATTCCAGCAACCTGCCGCGCCAGATCCTGTTCGATAGCGAGGCGGTCAACCACTCCAAGGCGGAGCTGGCCCGCGAGCGCTTGGCGGCCCACAACCCGCTGGTGGAGCTGATTGCCATCAATCAGCGACTCGATGCCGCCAGCCTGCCGGGGTTTGTGACCGAGGTGGATCTGGTGATCGACTGCTGCGACAACCTCGCCACCCGCCAGGCCATCAACGCCGCCTGCGTGGCCCAGGGCAAGCCCTGGGTCTGTGCCGCCGCAGTGGGCTGGCAGGGGCAGCTGATGGTGCGCACCAGCAGCGATCACGCCTGCTACGCCTGCCTCTATCCGCTGGATACCAAGGTGAGTCAGAGCTGCGAGACCAGCGGTGTCACCGGCCCGCTGGTCGGGGTGATGGGCTCTTTGCAGGCGCTGGAGGCACTGAAACTGCTGCTCGGGATGCCGAGCCCGGTGGCGGGCACATTGCGCCGGTTCGATGCGTTGACCCATCAGTGGCAGACCCTCACGCTGGCTCCCGACCCCGATTGCCCGGTCTGCGGCAGCACCCACCCGGCTCAGGAGAATTAACCATGAAGATCCGATTGAACGATATCGAGCTGACGCTGCCCACCGGCCAGCGCCTGACTGAGCTGCTGGCGGTGCAGGAGATTCCCCCTCAGGGGGTAGCGGTGGCCCTTAACGGCGCCGTGCTGCCCCGTGGCCGCTGGGCCGAGACCCGTCTCAATGACGGGGACGAACTCCACCTCTTCACCGCCATTGCCGGAGGCTGACCCATGATGCTCGCAGTCCCATCTTCGCGTGTTCTGCCTTGCGGCGGCACTCCATCTCTACTTACCACTGTGGCGGGATGCTGACATGCTCAAGATTGCCGATCACACCTTCTCTTCGCGCCTCTTCACCGGCACCGGCAAGTTTGCCCGCCCGGAACTGATGGCCGCCGCCATCGAGGCAAGCGGCTCCCAGCTGGTGACCATGGCCATCAAGCGCCTCGAACCGGGCAAGGCCCACGACGATATCCTCACGCCCCTTCGGCAACTCGGGGTCAAGCTGCTGCCCAACACCTCGGGGGCCAAGACCGCAGCCGAGGCGGTATTTGCCGCCCACCTCGCCCGCGAGGCGCTGGGCACGAACTGGCTCAAGCTCGAGATCCACCCCGACCCTCGTTACCTCCTGCCCGATCCCATCGAGACGTTGAAAGCCGCCGAGCAGCTGGTGAAAGAGGGCTTTGTGGTGCTGCCCTACTGCGGGGCCGACCCCGTGCTGTGCAAGCGGCTCGAAGAGGTGGGTTGCGCTGCCGTGATGCCGCTGGGCGCCCCCATCGGCTCCAATCAGGGGTTGGTGACCCGGGAGTTTCTCTCCATCATCGTCGAGCAAGCCAATGTGCCCGTGGTGGTGGATGCGGGCATCGGTGCGCCGAGCCATGCGGCCGCCGCCTTTGAGCTCGGCGCCGATGCCGTGCTGGTCAACACCGCCATCGCGGTGAGCGGCGACCCGATCGCCATGGGCCGCGCCTTTGCGCTGGCCTGCACCGCCGGGCGCAGTGCCTATGAAGCCGGTCTCGGCGCCCGCGCCCTGCAGGCCCAAGCCTCCAGCCCGCTTACCGATTTTCTGGGGGCGTTATGAGTCAGCATGCCAATGGCCCCACCCCGACCCTCCCCTTGCCAGGGGAGGGAGTATCGACTCCGCCCTCTTGTGAAGTAGGAGGTCGGGGGGGCGGATTAACACCTCCCCCTTGTGAAGGGGGAGGCCGGGAGGGGGTTGAGAGAAAGTCGGAGAGTTTTCTCGATAGATGGCTCGAGCTGGAGTGGGACGATATCGGCATGCAGATCCGCGCCAAGACCGCCGCCGATGTAGAGCGGGCGCTGAATACCTCCCGCCGTACCCTGGCGGACTTTATGGCGCTGATCTCCCCGGCCGCCGAGGCGTATCTGCCGCAGATGGCAGCCGAGGCCGAGCGGCTCACTCGCCAGCGTTTTGGCAACACCATCGGCTTCTATGTGCCCCTCTATCTGTCGAACCTCTGCGCCAACGACTGCACCTACTGCGGCTTCTCCATGAGCAACCGCCTCAAGCGCAAGACCTTGAATAGCGAGGAGATTGAGCGCGAGTGTCTGGCCATCAAGGCGCGCGGCTTTGACAGCGTGCTGCTGGTGACCGGCGAGCACGAGCACAAGGTGGGGCTCGCCTATTTTCGGCAGGTGTTGCCCATCATCCGCCGTCACTTCAGCACGGTGGGGATGGAGGTGCAGCCCCTCTCTCAGGACGAATACGCCGAGCTGAAAACCCTCGGCCTCGATTCGGTCATGGTCTATCAGGAGACCTACCACGCCCCCACCTATGCCCGCCACCATCTGCGTGGCAACAAGCGGGACATCGCATGGCGCCTCGCCACGCCGGATCGGCTCGGCCGTGCCGGTATCGACAAGATAGGGCTGGGGGCGCTGATCGGTCTCTCCTCGGACTGGCGCGCCGACAGCTACTTTGTCGCCGAGCACCTCGCCTGGCTGGAGCGCCACCACTGGCAGAGCCGCTACTCGCTCTCCTTCCCGCGCCTGCGCCCCTGCACCGGGGGGTTGGAGCCGGAGGTTGTGATATCGGATCGCCAGCTGGCCCAGCTTATCTGCGCCTGGCGCCTCTTCTCGCCCACGCTGGACTTGTCCCTCTCGACCCGCGAGTCGGCTACGTTTCGCAACGGCGCGGTGCGCCTTGGCATCACCCAGATGTCGGCCGAGTCGCGCACCCAGCCGGGTGGCTATGCCGAGGGGGATAAAGAGGAGCTGGAGCAGTTCGCCATCCACGACGACAGGCCGGTGGGGGAAGTGGCCGCCGCCGTGCGGCAGGCAGGGTTGCAGCCGGTGTTCAAGGATTGGGAACCCTTCCTGGGCCGATAGGGGCGGCCACGCCCCCCTTTACCGGCGGCGCCCGGTATAACGATTGGGCGCCGTTCGGCCACACACCTTGCTGGTGGCGACCCTTTGGCTCCCTCCCCTGCGAAGGGGAGGGCTGGGGAGGGGTCTTTATGCGGCATTTCATTGCCATCGTAGGGTCGATTAGCCGTCAGGCGTAATCGTCCGTTCCGAGGCATGGTGTTGGCGGCAGGAGCCGTTGTGTGGTGGCACGGCCTTGCCGTGCAGGACGCGAGGCCGCTGGCCTCGAAGGGGTTTCGCCCGCCCTTCGGGCTTGGTCGAGTAACTTTTCTTTGCGTGGCCAAAGAAAAGTCACCAAAAGAAAGGCCACCCCCGCTTATTCGCCCGACTTCGTCGGGTTCCTTCGTCTCACCCGCTTGTCCGACGGCACGCGCCGACGGGCCATCCATGGCCCGGCGCCGCTCGCTCGACATCCTGTCTCGCGGCCTGGACAAGCGGGTTCGTCTCAGCGAATAAGAGGGGGAACCAAGACCGCGCCCGATCTTGGCCAGTTAGTACGGTGTGCGTTGTAATGCTCGTTCATGTCACACCTCTCAATATCAACAGGGAAATATCCCCAACTATCTGATATATGGCGTAGTATCGGAAATAACTGACTCTGGATGAGGCTTTCAAACTAGGGAAGGTGCGAATAAGTCATATGGCACGAGAGCATTTAATGGTAACCCATTGATATTAAATGACTAAAACTTTCATTTTTTGTTCGTGGGATACTTGTTCGCACTTTCCCTAATTGACGTGTTTGTGTTGGATGTTTCTCGTTCATAAGTGGTCAATCTGGGGAAAGGAGTCTCGATATTGTGGGGGGGGCTGCGGATTGATGTTGCTTGGTTGAGATTCACATGACATCTGTATTGTGTTCTTGTCCTGCCTTATACACCTGTCTGGGCCAATCCCTGTCGCCTGATTGCCGGCTGCGCATCGACCCGGAGCCGGTTTGTCTCTAGCATGGGAGGGATGCGGGGCTGGTGCTCCGCCCCCACGGGCTTTTGGCGAAGTCCGTCCTGCGGACTTCTGGCGGAGAGAAAAGATGAAGCTGCGTTCCTTGTTGATGGTGGGTGCCCTGCTGCTGGGCGGATGTGCGGTCAATCCCTATGGGGGGACGCCTGCGCCGGTCGGCGAGCCGGACAAGCCGGTGACCAAACCAGAGAAACCCGTGGCCGAGCCTGACAAGGCCGAGCCGGTGCCTGCTCCCAAACCCGTGGCACCGACGGGGCTGGCGGTCGCCCTGGCCGATGACTTCCTGAAGG
Source organism: Aeromonas sp. LsrichE-8G (assembly GCF_022869435.1). Lineage (NCBI taxonomy): Bacteria > Pseudomonadati > Pseudomonadota > Gammaproteobacteria > Aeromonadales > Aeromonadaceae > Aeromonas > Aeromonas sp. LsrichE-8G. The sequence goes on along the minus strand of NZ_JALIHH010000034.1, from coordinate 47,520 downwards.
CCGCCGATGTGCAGGCACTGGCGGGCAGCAGCCCGGTACTGCTGCTGATGGCGCCCCAGAACGGTACAGGTGAGCCCTTCAGCACCCAGCCCCTGGCGGTGGCCATGATCCAGCGCATTCAGGCCAATAGCGGCTTTCGTTTCGCAGACCCGGGCCAGGTGGCGGCCATCACGGGTCAGCTTGAATACCAGCAGGGGGGCATGAACCCCGCCTCCCTGGTGCGTCTGGGTCGCCAGACCGGGGCGGGTTACATGCTCTACGGGGATCTCCTCTCTGAAGGGGGCCGCTACCGGCTCGCCATGAGCCTGATGGATCTCAAGAGCGGTGAACTGCTCTGGAATGCCAGCCGATCCGCAGCCCGCTGATGCCGGCTCGCCGGATCCCTCTTGACCGGGATCCGGCCTTGCCCCCCTTGTCCGGGGGCGGGAATACCCCTGTGGCGCCCCTGACGTCATAGGGGTTGGCATGTCGCACTGCCTGAAGGCAAAAACACCTTCCTGACTGTCTGAGAATTCTGGTTCTGACAGCATCCCCGATTGCTACCATTCACTTTGCCGGAGGCTTGTCCGGTGAACACGTCACCGATCGCATCCTTCCCGCCCGGCAGGCAGCTTTCTGCCCCTGTGCGATACTCCATGAGTCTTGTATAACAGGAGTACAGGGACCTACTCCCATGGATAGTAAGGAGCTCGGATGGCGCTCTCAGTGGCACAACTCTACGAAGTGATGGCCCAGTTGCCGGATCCCGTTTTCATCCTCAGCGAAGATGGCTACTACATCGAGTACATCGGCGGGATGGAGCAGCAGTCCTACCAGAACGGCAACCCGCTGATCGGCAGACAACTGCTGGACGTGCTGCCCGAGGACAAGGCGCAGTGGGTGATGGCGCAGGTGGCTCAGGCCCTCGCCAGCGGCCAAGTGCAGGTGGTGGAGTATGACCTCTCCCCCGCCGAGGTGGACGGCATCGACGCCGACGCCGGGCCCCAGGGAATGCAGCGTTTCGAGGGCAAGATAGCGCCCTTGCCCTCTTTATATGAGGGGAAGCGGGCGGTGACCTGGATGACCCGCAGCATCACCCGCCAGCACGAGCTGCAACAGCGGCTCAAGCGGCTCGGGGAGACGGATCAGCTCACCGGCCTCTACAACCGCCACTTCTTCTTCGACCAGTATCACCACAGGGTGCAGGGGCAGCATCTCACCGGCCTCATCATGCTGGATCTCGATCACTTCAAGCAGATCAACGATCGCTTCGGCCACCAGACCGGTGACAAGGTCCTGTGCCGGGTCTGCGAGTGCGTCTCTGCCCAGTTGCGGGGGGAGGATCTCTTCGTGCGCAGCGGTGGCGAGGAGTTTCTGATCCTGCTGCCGCAGATCGACGAGGGGATATTGCTGAAGGTGGCGGAGCGGATCCGCGCCGCAGTGGCGGCCATGGCGCCGGATCCCGCCCCCGTGACCGTGAGTCTGGGCACCACCCTGATCCGGCCGGGAGAGGATCTTGGCACCGTGCTGGCCCGGGCGGACGAGTGGCTCTATCGGGCCAAGCGGGGCGGGCGCAACCGGGTGGCCCATGATGGGGCGCCCTGAGGGGCGCAGTGAACAGGAAAGAGGGCGACCCGGGGTCGCCCTCTTTCATTTGGCCGGGCCAGATCAGCCGAACAGGGTCGAGATATTCTGCCCCGCCATCAGCAGGCCGATGGCCAGGGCGCTGAACCAGACTAGGGTGGCGGCGACCAGGGCATAGCCGAGGGCGACGAAGAGACCGTCCCGCTGCAACATGCCGATGGCCAGCAGCAGGATGGCCCAGGCGGGCATGGCGTTGGTGAAGGGAATGGCGCCCAGCGGCAGCATCAGCAGCAGGGCGGCCAGCATGATGAGCAGGCCGTTGCAGCGGTTGATGGTCACGCTGCCGGTCAGGATGAGCAGGCGCGGGCGGATGAAGCGGTCGATGCGGGCCAGCAGATCCGCCCCCTTGTGCAGGGTCGGCTTGAGGTGCTCGGCGGCAAAGCGGCGCTCCATCAGGAAGGCGGGCAGCCAGGGCACCCGGTTGAGGGTGATGCCGATGCCGATGAAGAGGATCAGCAGGCCAAAGGGGGTGCTGACGCCGGGAATGGAAACCGGCAGCAGGAAGGGAACCGTGAGCAGCACGCAAAACAGCAGCATGCCCTGCTCGCCCACCAGGGCCAGCATCTGGCGCAGGCTGATGTGGCTCTCCTCGATGGCGTGGGCGGTGGCCCTCAGGGTATCGGAGAGCGTGCTTTGGGGGTCGTTGAGTTGCGCGGCAACCATTCCTGAGATCCTCGTCTGTTGATGCCACCGCTGTGGCGCCGCCAGCTTACGGGGACGAGGTTAATCCCGGATGAATAACCCCTGGGAGCACAGATATTTCCATCGGGAGCGGGGCAATGGGGCTGGTACAGCCCCCGTCCAGTGTGGGAGACGGGCGCTCTGATATGCTTTGCGCAGGTCTTTCACCAAAGGATGAGCACATGAGAGGAGCGATGGGGATGGTGCCGGGGCTGCTGCTGCCCCTGGCGGGCTGGGCAGCCGAGCCCCCGGCGACGGGCTGGCAGCTGACTCCCTTTGCGGGATACAGCTCGGCCATCGACTTTCGGGCCATGGACGAGCCGGCCCCCACGCCGCACGGGAGCGACATAGACACCCTGCAAGGGGAGCGCTCCGGCAGTTGGGGGCTATTCATCAGCAGGGAGGTGGATGACCCCGGCATGGTGGAGCTGCTCTACAGCCACCAGTCGACCCGGGTGTCCCCCGAACTGCCCGACAGGCTGACGGTGGACACCCTGCAGTTTGCCGGGGCCCTGACTCTCTCGGACAACCTGATGGCCCCCTATATCGGTGCCGGGATAGGGGTCACCCGCTTGGATGCCTACGACAGCGAGACGGCCCCTTCCATGTCCCTGGCCCTCGGGGTGCAGCCGCGCCTGACCGAACATCTGGCTGTGCGGGCCGAGGTGCGCGGTTATGGTGCCCTGGTCAACGACGACAGCCAGTTTCTCTGCAACCCCGAGATCTGCGCCTTTCGGGTGAGGGGGGAGCTGATCACCCAGTGGCAGGCCAATATCGGCTTGACCCTGAGGTTCTGAGCCCCGCTCGGACTAGGCGATGCCCTTGGTGAGGCGACTCAGGGGCTCGTTGACGTCGAACACCTTGTACTGCACCGCGCTGGCGCCCATGGCGAGCACCCGCTGCTCGTGCATGGTGGCGTAGGCGAGGGCGCTCCCCTCATCCTCGAACAGATAGATGCCGCCCGCCTCGCCGGTGCGCGGGTTCTCGGTCCAGATCTTGGAGATGAAGCCCGGCTCCCGGGTGATGGAGTCGGCCAGCGGCATGGCCGCAGCAGTGAGGGCCGGTCCCATCATCTCGACGGGGAAGTTGAAATGGATCTGCAGCAGGCTGGGCATGATAAACCTCTCGTGGGCGTTGATTGACGGAATCCGCATCATAGGAAGCCGGTATCTTGGCTGCAAGAAGGCACATTTTCGTGGCATAGTTACCGCAAAGTAACCACTCACGAGCCATACCGTGCCCTCACTGCCCTGTCCCGCCTATCAGGTATTAAGCCTGCTGACCGGCAAATGGAAGCCGGCCATTCTGTTTCATCTGCGCGAACAGACCCGGCGCTTTGGCGACCTGCGCCGCTGCCTGCCCGAGGTGAGCCAGAAGGTGCTCACCGCCCAGCTCAAGGAGCTGGAGAGCGACGGTGTCATCATCCGCACCCTCTACCCCGACGTACCGCCCAGGGTGGAGTACTGTCTGAGCCCCCTTGGCGTCGCCCTGATCCCCCTGCTCCAGCAGATGCACGATTTTGCGCTGAACCACGGCGACCTGCTGGTACTGAGAGACGCGGCAACCCGCGAAGAACCCCATCCCGTAGAGCCAAGTTAATTCCGCGCCGACCAGACCATTACCCACTCGGCGCAGCCGGTGTGGGGATCCACGGCGTCGGCCGTCACCTGAAACCCTTGCGAGCGATAGAAGTCGCACGCGGTCCGGTTCTGCTGATAGACCTGCAGCCGCAGGGTCGGCAACTGCCCCTTGGCGTGCTCGAGCAGGGCCTTGCCCATCCCTTTCCCTTGCTGCGCGGGGGCCACGAAGAGGGCGGCCAGGGCGCCCTCGTACAGGGAGTAGAAGCCAAGCAGCTGATCACCCAGGCAGAGTACCTGGCTGTCGGCGGCGGGCAGGTAGATCTCTCGCATCGGTACCAGGTTGGCGTGCCAGTAGGCGGGCTCGATGAAGTGGTGGGCCTGCAGGGAGGCTTCGAGCCAGATGGCGAGGATGGCCTCGGTGTCGGCCGGGGTGAAGGGGCGGATCTGCATAGGTGTCTCGTCTGGATTCGTCAAAAGAGGGGCATGGTAGCAGCACAGGCCCCGTCGTCACCCGCCAGCGGGCAAAAGTGGAGTTTTTGTAACAAAAAAGCGACCCGCAGGTCGCCTGTTGCCGTGAACCGGCGTAGGGGAGGGAGCTGCCTCCCTCCGATCCCTTGCCCCCTTCAGCGAGCCCGCAGCAACCAGCGGCTGAGGGCGGTGGCCGCCAGCAGTCGGTAGCCGAGCAGAGTGAGCGCCAGCAGCGCGGGTACCTTGAGGAGTTCCCACCACACCTGTTTGCCCTGGGGGCCGAAGATCATCAGCCACACCACCAGCATCATGTGCAGACAGTAGAGGCCGAGCACCTTGGGGGCCTGGCGCTCCAGCCAGCTGCCTTTGCCCCATGCGGGGTTGGCCAGCAGCAGGCCGAACAGCCCCAGCGCCCAGGGGAGCGAACCCAGCAGGAAATCATGACGAGCGAGGGGGACGGCGGCAACGCGCAGCAGACCTGCGGCCTCCAGGGCGTAGAGCCCCATCCCCGCCATCATCATCAGGGCGCAGCGCCTGGCGTCCGGCTGCCAGGCACGCAGGCGCAGCTCGGCGCCAAGCGCCACGAACAGCAAGGAAAAGAAGGGGCCGTTGCGGGTCAGCAGGGCCCACTCGCCCCCCGGCAGCAGCGGGCCATAGGAGCCGCCGATCAGGGCCAGGGCGTAGAGCAGGGCCCCCAGCAGCAGGGCCAGCCTCGGCAGGCGGGCCTGCTGGCAGAGCCCCAGGATCAGCACCGCCACCATCAGGGCGGGCAGGAACCAGAGGTGGATCATGCCGCCCACCCACCAGACGTTGAGATGATCCCCGAGCTGCATCTGCCACTGGCCTGCCATGGCGGGCAGGTAGCCCTCGCTCACCGCCGCGAGCGGGTTGAAGGGTATCAGCACGTAGAGCAGGCTCCACGCCAGCCAGAGCCCCAGCAGGGGTCGGCAGTAGCGCAGTGCGACCGTCAGCGGGTGGCCCGCAGCGAGGGCGGGTTGCAAGAAGTAACCGGCGCACAGGAAGAACAGCGGCACCGCGAAGCGGCAGAGCTGGTTGATGACGGCCCCGACCAGAGGGTAGGGCGTGCCGTCCCACAGGGCGGGGTCGAAGGGGTTGCTGAAGGGGGAGAGATGGATGGTCATCACGGCCAGGATGGCCACCACTCGCCCGCATTCGATGCTGGAGATGCGCATGATTCCTCGCGGCGTTCGGGAGCTGGGCGCACCCTATCAGCCGCAGGCGTTCCCTATCCAGCCGCCTGGTCGCCAACTGTGACCCCCATCGGCGGCCGGTTACCCTTTGTTACCCGAGGTGCGGGCAAGGTTACCGCCGCCGGGAGCGGGATCCCGTTTTGGTGTCGGTAAAAGGGCTAGAGCAGGGCCACCAGCACGGTGACCAGGGCGCCCAGCAGCAGCAGGGTGATGCCGCGACCGGCGGGGCCGTGCAGCTTGTTCCACATCAGCAGGCTGGTGAGGGCCAGCAGCAGCATGGCCAGGGCTGCCAAATCCCCCACCAGTTGCCAGGGCAGGCCGGTGCCCATGCCACGGTGCAGCCGGTTGAGGCTGGCAGCGAAGTTGGCCTGCTGCAGCTCGGTGCGCACCAGCAGAGTGCCTTCCACATAGCTGGCGGCCACGCTCTGGCTGAGGGTGACACCGCGCAGCTCCCAGCGGGCCGGCAGGGTGAGGGAGCCGGAAGGTGTGGGCAGGGTCTGGGGAGGGGTGATCTGGGGTCGCCCCTCCTCGAACATGTCTGCATAACGCTGTTGCAGCAGGGCTTTCAGTTCATCCGGGCTGGCCAGCGGCGTGCTCAGTACTATCTCTTCGCTCGATTTGGCGGTGTGGGGACCGGGCAGGGGCAGCACGGCCCTGTGTTGCAGCCAGAGGCCGGTGAGGCCGTAGAGCAGCATCAGGGTGAGGGTGGCAAAGCCTGCCCAGGCGTGGATGCGGCGCACCCACTTGTTGTTGTGCAGGGGGAGTTTTCTGCGTGTCATCGTTCGGTGCTTCATAACAATCTGGCCAGCGAACGCTGGCCAGAGGGGTCGGTAAACAGGGAGGATCAGAAGCGGTAGGCGGCGGTCAGGTGCAGCTGACGGGGCGTACCCGGCATGATCTGGGCCGCGCTGGTGGCGCTGACGAAGTAGTCGTGATCGGTCAGGTTCTCCACGCTCAGCTGAGCTTCCCACTGGGGCCAGCGGTAGCCGGCACGGGCGTCGAAGCGGGCGTAACCGGGCAAGGTGGTGGTGTTGGCGTTGTCGGCGAAGCGATCCCCCACCGCCGTCACCCCGGTCTCGCCGAACCAGCCCTGCTTGCCGCTCTGGTAGCCGGCGAACAGCTGGCCGTTCTGGCGGGAGACGTTCATCGGTCGCTTGCCTTGCAGGTCCGCGTCTGCCTTGACCTGCTCGGCATCCTGGATGGCGACGCCGCCGCGCAGATAGATCTCGTCGGTCAGCTGGGCACGGGCGCTCAGCTCGATGCCGTCGGTGCGCTGCAGACCGGTGAGGATCACCCGGGTGGGATCCAGCGGATCCTTGCTGCGTTTGTTGTACATCTCCAGCCGGTAGAGAGAGAAGGTGGTGGCGAGGCGGCCGTTCAGCCAGTCGCTCTTCACGCCCCCTTCATAGAGCCGGGTGTGCTGGGGATCCAGGTTGTTGTTCTTGTCCCCCGGGGTGATGCCGATAAGCTCACCGCCCACCGGGGTGAAGGTCTTGCTGTAGGAAGTGTAGAAGGCATGCTCCTCGATGGGGTTCCACACCAGGCCCAGGCGCGGACTCAGGCTGGTGACCGAGAGGGTCTCTTCCTTGTCGAGGTCGTTGCGGCGGCTGGTGACGGTGAAGTCGTCGCGGCGCAGGCCTGCCAGCAGGTGCCAGTCGCCCAGGCTGAGCTGATCCTGCACATAGAGGCCGACACCGCGCACCCTGTGATGGGCGTCGCTGGAGAGTTTCATGGCGCCGTCGTAGGTGGGCAGGGAGCCCGGTTCATAGAGGTTGCCTGCCGGGATCGGGTTGGCGTTCTGGTAGAGCTTGGGGGTGCGATCCTGCCAGCCCTGCTCCAGACCCACCAGCAGACGATGGGCGATGGGGCCGGTTTGCAGCTGGCCTTCCGCCTCGGTGTTGCTGGTGAGGCTGCTGGCCTTGAGATCCTGCTGCCAGCGGGCGCGGGTCACCTTGTCACCCTTGACGCTGGTGACATAGGTATTGTCGAACTGGCTGTCGAGGGTGGTGTAGCCGAGCTGCTGGCGCAGTTGCCACTGATCGTTGATGTCCCAGGTGAAGCGGGAGCGGGTGGACTGGGCCACATCATCGATGAAGTCGCGGCGTGTGTCGCTGTAGACGCTCTCGATGGGGACATCCGCCGGGCGACCATCGACGCCGGGAATGCCGCGATCCGGGGTGCGATCGTGCTCGTTGCGCTCGTACTGCACCAGCCAGTTCAGGGTGTCGGTGATCTCCCAGTTGACGGAGGGGGCCAGCAGGGTGCGCTTGCTGGTCACGTCGTCGCGAAAGCTCTCCTTGTCCTCCTGGGCCAGGTTCAGGCGCACCTGTACCCGCTCTCCTGCCTCGCCGTTGAGATCGGCGGCGAAGCGTCGGCTGTCGAAGCTGCCGACCTGGGCGCTGACGCTGGAGGCCTGCCCCTTCTGGGGAACCTTGCTGACCCGGTTGACGATGCCGCCCGTGCTGCCACGGCCGTAGAGCACGGCGGCGGGGCCCTTGAGCACTTCGACCCGTTCGATGTTGCCAAGGTCGCGGGTGTATTGCATGTCGTCGCGCAGGCCGTCGAGGTAGAAGTCGTTGCTGGCGCTGAAACCGCGGATGGTGACGCCGTCAAAGCGGGTGTCGCCGCTGGCGTTGACGCCGGGGATGCCGGTCAGGGCTTCACTCAGGGTGGGCTGGCCGAAGGCGGTCAGCTCGCTTGCCTTGACGGTCTCGATGCTCTGGGGCACCAGCTTGGCCGGGGTGGCGGTGCGGGTCGCGGTGGCGACCTCTTCATGTTGGCTGCGTTTGCCGACCACGGTCAGGGTTTCGTCTTCGGCACGGGGGCTGGTGCAAACCGCCAGCAAGGCGACGCCCAGCAAGGCGCGCGGGGAGTTGGAATGGTTCATCTGGGTGTGACTCTTTGTCGACCAATCGGCCTGAACTTGTTGATTTAATTGTAATTATTGATTTCTCTCATCGCGAGAGGTTGCTAATGATATTGATTTTCATTTGCCTTGCAAGGAGAAGATGCAAGAAAAAGAGATCATTGGCGGCAGGCACTGAGGGGGCTGGAACCTCGGGGAAAAGGCCGGGGGAACCTTGGTTCGGTTCGGAGGGGACGCTACCATGGTGGCCTCGCGCCTTGGCGCACCATCCGGAACACACAGGGAGAGAAACATGGTCGAGATCATCAGGGCGGATCTGCACAACCCTCGCCACGGCGAGGCGCTGATCGCGATGCTGGACGAATACGCCAGGGACGAGATGGGGGGCGGCAGTGCACTGGCGGACGAGGTGAAGGCGAATCTGGCCGAAGCCCTGGCCGCGCGACCCGGTGCCCACGTGCTGCTGGCCTGGGTCGATGGGGAGCCTGCTGGCGTTGCCACCTGCTTCGAGGGCTTCTCGACCTTCGCCTGTCAGCCGCTGCTCAATATCCACGACGTGGCGGTGCACCCTGCCCATCGCGGCCAGGGCATCGGCAAGCAGCTGTTGGCGGAGGCGGAGCGGCTCGCCCGGGAGCTCGGTTGTTGCAAGCTGACCCTGGAGGTGCTGGAGGGGAACAAGGTGGCCCAGGCTGCCTATCGTGCCAGCGGCTTTGCGGGTTATGAGCTCGATCCCGAGGTGGGCCGGGCTATGTTCTGGCAGAAGAAGCTGGGGTGAGAGGGTCGGCAAACATGATCTGCCGGGCTTGCCTCTGAGACTCCTGTCCCCTAGAGTGGCACCAGATTTTTCAATGTGTTGATGGAACCGGCCCGGCCGAGTGAGTGACATGACCCTTTATGCTTCGGATCAGCGAGTGACCCGAATGAACTCCGTACAGATGCGCACGATGAAGCATTGTCCGGAGCCGGTGGAGGCCCAGACCTCCCATCCATTCATCGTGCAGTGACGACCGGATCTCGCTACCTCGCGGGAGCCGTGACCTTGCCGCACGACTGAACCAAGGCCATAGACGTTGCCTCGTCTATGGCCTTTTTTGTTGCCCCGCAGCCAGGCTGCGGGTGCAAGACAGAGCAGAGGCCCGCCCGGGTCTCTGCTTTTTTTATGGTCTGTCATGACCGACGGGTATGCTTGGCAAGGGCCGGGTCGTCGGCCAGAGAGGCTGACCATCTTCAAGAGGAAACAGTGCAATGTCACAAAATATCTATGACGAACCAGGGTTTTTTGAGGGCTATGCCCAACTGCCACGCTCCCTCCACGGGCTGGCGGGGGCGCCGGAGTGGCCGGCGCTGCACGCCATGCTGCCGGATCTTGCCGGCAAGCGGGTGCTGGATCTGGGCTGCGGTTATGGCTGGTTCTGCCGGGCAGCCAGAGATCTCGGGGCTGCCGATGTGGTCGGTATCGATCTCTCCGCGAAGATGCTGGCCCGTGCCGCCGAGCTGACCCGGGATGAGGCCATCCGCTATCGGCAGGGGGATCTGGACGGTCTTGCGCTGTCCGATGAGCCTTTCGATCTCATTTACAGCTCCTTGGCGCTGCACTACCTGCCCGAGGTGGCGCCGCTGTTTGCGGAGATCCACCGTGCGCTGGTGGCTGGCGGCAGCCTGGTGTTCTCGGTGGAGCACCCCATCTTCACCTGCCCGCAGCCGCAAGGCTGGCTGGTGGATGCAGAGGGACGCCGCTCCTGGCCCGTCAACGGCTACCAGGCGGAGGGCAAGCGGGTCAGCAACTGGCTGGCGGAGGGGGTGGTCAAGTATCACCGCACCCTGGGCACCTACCTCAATGCCCTTGTCGCCGCAGGGTTCCAGATCCGCCGCGTGGAGGAGTGGGGGCCGACGGCGGCGCAGATTGCGGCCAACCCGGCCCTGGCGGAGGAGGCGGAGCGCCCCATGCTGTTGCTGGTGTCGGCGTACAAACCCCTGGCCTGACGCAATAAAAAACGGCGCGCAGAGTGCTCTGCGCGCCGTGTCGTCAGGTGGTTGCCGACTTAGAAGTCGTAGCGGGCCGCCAGCTGGAAGTCATCCTTGTTGGCAGTCGCTTTGCCGGCAACGCTGTCCAGATTGTTGATGCGGTACTCGCCAATCACCCGCAGGTTCTTGTTGAATTTGTACTGGGCACCCAGTGTGTAGTAGTCAATGGCATCGGTTTTCTTGCCGCCAGTGACTTCCTGCTCCTGTTTGTTCCACAGGGCCATCAGACCGAAGCCGTTTTCGAAGTTGTAGCCCAGCGCGGCTTCCCAGCCGGTATGGTCGGTGCCACTTTGGACAAAGTCAGATCCATCGGCATAGCTCAGAGCCGCATAGGCCGCCTTGTTGTCGAACTTGGCAGAGATCAGCCACAGTTTGGCGTCTTCGGTATTCTTTTCCTGACGTTGGCCAACGTTGTAGGCGGTACCCAAAGACAGATTGAACGGGAAGGTGTAAGCCACGGCTGCACCATAGGCTGGGTCAGCTGCGGAGGTCTTGTTGCTGCTCTTGTCTTCTTCTTGGCCGCCATCAAATTTGTAGCTGGCATCAAACTGGAAGCCATTGAACAGGCCGGAATACTTCAACACGGAACCAGCGCGGTTGGTGGCGAAGGTGTCAGTCTTGGCGCCCAGCGCTTCGTTGCCGTAGCCGTCGGAGAGGGATACATCAGTCCAGTCGGCCAGGAAGCCCGGGGCCCCTTTCTGGCGACCGAAAGTCACGGTACCCCAGTCAGCGCCGACACCGGCAAAGGCCAGACGGGTGCGCAGGTTGTCTGTGCTTCCATCTTTACCCAAGGTCTTTTCGCTGTCGTTGATGTACATCTGTACTTCGTACTGGGCCAATGCTTTCAGGCCGCTCTGGATCTGGGTCTCGGCTTTGGCACCGAAACGGACAAACTGGTTGGCCCCTTGCTTGGCGCTGTAATCCTTGGTGCCATTCGGATTGGCAGTATCGACGTTTTCTTTTTTGTCGCCGAAGAATTGGCCAGCGTAGATACGGCCATAGAGATCCAGCATGGAGGTGTCATTTTTGTACACTTCAACGGCTTGAGCCTGGAAGGCTGCGGTGAGAGCCAGTGCCACTACAGTCAGCTTTTTCATCTTAATCCCTTGTGGTGTTGCAAGCTTTTGTTTTGAAAACGGGGTCATGATAGGCAGCGGGGATGACAGCGGGGTGACAGTTGGATGAAGAGTCGATGGCAATTGGGTTGCAATTGGATGAATTGGCTACATTCTTGCTCGCAGCGGCTACTTTTGTGCGCAAAGGTTTGCCCTTGTGGTAGAATGCCGCCCGTTTTCGAGCTCCATAGGTTGGATATGCGATGAGACGTGAACTGGCAATCGAGTTTTCCCGAGTGACGGAAGCGGCTGCACTGGCTGGCTACAAGTGGCTCGGACGTGGTGACAAGAATATCGCTGATGGGGCGGCCGTAGCGGCCATGCGCCACATTCTCAACCAGATCGAGATCGATGGTGAGATTGTGATCGGCGAAGGTGAAATTGATGAAGCGCCGATGCTCTATATCGGCGAGAAGGTCGGTACCGGACACGGCGACGCGGTGGATATCGCGGTCGATCCCATCGAGGGGACCCGCATGACTGCCATGGGTCAGGCCAACGCGCTGGCCGTGCTGGCGGTGGGCGACAAGGGTTCTTTCCTGAAAGCGCCTGATATGTACATGGAAAAGCTGATCGTCGGCCCCAAGGCCAAAGGCGCCATCGACCTGGATCAGGCTCTCGAGCTGAACCTGAAGTCCGTGGCCAAGGCGCTGGGCAAGCCGCTCTCCCGTCTGACCGTCATTACCCTGGCCAAGCCGCGTCATGACAAGGCAATCAAGGAGATGCAGGGTCTGGGCGTGCGGGTGTTCGCCATTCCCGACGGCGACGTGGCCGCTTCCATCCTCACCTGTCTGCCGGACAGCGAAGTGGACATGCTCTACGGCATCGGTGGCGCGCCGGAAGGGGTGATCTCCGCCGCGGTGATCCGCGCCCTGGACGGCGACATGCAGGCTCGCCTGATCCCCCGCCACCAGGTCAAGGGTGACAGCCCCGAGGTTCGCGCCCTGGGTGAACAGGAGATCGCGCGCTGCGAGGAGCTGGGCATCGACGTGAGCAAGGTGCTCAAGCTCGAAGATCTGGCCAAGAATGACAACGTCATCTTCTCGGCCACCGGCATCACCAAGGGTGATCTGCTGGAAGGGATCACCAGCGACGGCGTCATGGCGACCACCGAGACCCTGCTGATCCGCGGTAAATCGCGCACCATCCGTCGTATCAAGTCGATCCACTTCCTGGATCGCAAGGACAGCGTGGTACGCGACATCATCCTGTGATGTGCTGACTCCCGCAGCAAAAAGCCCGGCACTGCCGCAATGCTGTTCAGATAAGCACTTTTTTGACTGATTATTCATAAATTGGATTTGAGTTGAGGGGGCAAGGCTGTGTCCAGTCGATCTTCCTCCAGCCTTTATCCAGCGGGGCTTGCAATAGAAAGAGGGAGGCATCATGCCTCCCTCGATTTTTTGTCCTGATACTACGTGGACTGGAACTCAAATTCTCTTAAGTGAACAGCATTGCGGCACTGCCGGGCTTTTTGCGCTCTGCAGGGCGCCAGGGTGCCCGGGCAGGGATAAGGCTTAGGAGAAACCGGACTCCTTGCTACACTGCGGTGCCCCACAGAGGAAAAATCACATGGAATGTCGTCAGGGATGCGGTGTCTGCTGCATCGCCCCCAGCATCAGCAGTGCCATTCCCGGCATGCCGGACGGCAAGCCCGCCGGTGTGCCCTGTGTGCAGCTCGATGCGCACCTGGGGTGCAAGATCTTCGGCCAGCCGGAGCGCCCGGCGGTGTGCGGCGGCTTTCGCCCCATGGCGGACGTGTGCGGCTCCCATCGCCAGGAGGCCATCTGGCTTATCGGCGAGCTGGAGCGGCTGACCGCCTGAACCCTTGACCCTCTCCCTCGGGGAAAGGGTGTCTGCTTGTCCTCCTCGTCCCCGCCCCCTTCTCCCGCAAGGGGAGAAGGGGGTGCCGCCATTCGGAGTCATGAAAAAGGCCCCCTCGCCTGGCGAGAGGGCCTTTTTTATCGTCGGCTCATGGTGAAGCCAGCTTATTCCTTGATGCGCTCGATGCGACCACCCAGGCCTTGCAGCTTGTGCTCGATGTCTTCGTAGCCACGGTCGATGTGATAGATGCGATCGACGATGGTGGCCCCTTCGGCCACGAAGCCGGCCAGCACCAGGCTGGCGGAGGCGCGCAGATCGGTCGCCATCACCTGGGCACCCTTGAGCTGCTGGGTGTCGCGGCAGATGGCCACATTGCCCTGCAGTTCGATGTCGGCACCCATCCGTACCAGCTCGGGCACGTGCATGAAGCGGTTCTCGAAGATGGTCTCGGTGACCATGCCGGTGCCCTGGGCGACCGCGTTCAGCACGGTGAACTGTGCCTGCATGTCGGTCGGGAACGCCGGGTAGGGGGCGGTCTTGATGGTGACAGGTTTCAGGGTACGACCTGTCATGTCGAGGGTGAGCCAGTCGTCACCCTTTTCAATCAGGGCGCCAGCCTCTTCCAGTTTGACCAGTACGGCTTCCAGCAGGCTGGGGTCGGTGTTGCGGCAGGTGATCTTGCCACCGGTCACGGCGGCGCCCACCAGGAAGGTGCCGGTCTCGATGCGATCGGGCTGCACGCTGTAGCTGCCACCGTGCAGACGTTCTACGCCGTCGATGGTCAGGGTATCGGTGCCAGCGCCCTGGATCTTGGCGCCCAGCGCGTTGAGGAAGTTGGCCAGATCGACCACCTCCGGCTCACGGGCGGCGTTTTCGATCACGGTGCGACCGTCAGCTAGGGTGGCGGCCATCATCAGGTTCTCGGTACCGGTCACGGAAACCATGTCCATCAGGATGTGGGCACCTTTCAGGCGGCCGTCGACGCGGGCTTTGATGTAGCCCTCTTCGATGACGATCTTCGCGCCCATCAGCTCCAGGCCGTGGACATGCAGGTTGACCGGGCGGGCACCGATGGCACAGCCGCCGGGCAGGGAGACGTCTGCTGCACCGAAGCGGGCTGCCAGCGGGCCCAGGGCCAGGATGGAGGCACGCATGGTCTTCACCAGCTCGTAGGGGGCGACATGATTGTTTACCGCGCCGGTCAGCACGGTCACGTTGCCGTTGACCTTGGTGGTGGCGCCCAGCATCTCCAGCAGCTTGAGGGTGGTACCCACGTCTTTCAGGCGCGGTACGTTGGAGAGTTGAACCTCTTCGTCACACAGCAGGGTGGCAAACAGGATGGGCAGGGCGGCATTCTTGGCGCCGGAGATGGTCACTTCACCGGAGAGGGTGCAGGGGCCGGTGATCTTGAATTTGTCCATGGTTTACTTCTTTACCAAATCAGGAGGGCAGCTGGAATTTACGCTCGCGTTTCCACTCGGCGTCGGTATAGGCCTTGATGGAGAGAGCGTGGATCTCGTTGGTGGCGATCTTGTCCATCAGCGGGGCATAGATGGCCTGTTGTTTCTTGACCCGGCTCATGCCGTCAAACATGTCGCCGACGGCGATCACCTGGTAGTGACTGCCGTCCCCTTTGACATGGACTTCGGACAATGGCAAAGCCTCGAGGAGTATCGCTTCAATTTCAGAGACTTGCATTATGAGTCCTCAGTTGTGAGCGGGGTTGAATGAAAGAGGCTGGCCACCCCGTAGAGGTTGGCCAGCGTATGGAAATCGTTGGAGGCACCCACCAGTGTCGGAGTGGCACCCCGTGCCAGTGCCGCCTTGGCCCACTTGACCAGCAGGGCAAGGCCGGCGGAATCCAGGGTAGTGACGGCACCGAGTTCGAGCCGATCGTCCTGCCACCAGTCGGCGCGGCGTTGCCACAGATCGTTGACCTGCGGGGCCTGCAAGTCACCGCTCAGGATCATGACTTGATCACCAGCGGCTTGGCGTTGTGTTCACGCAGCTGGGCGATCACCGCATCGATGCCGTTCTGGCGAATGAGGCCGCCCAGCTCGTTCTGCTTGGCGGAGAGCAGGCTGATCCCTTCGGCAACCATGTCGAAGGCTTTCCACTCGCCGGTCTTGTTGTTCTTGCGCAGCTTGAACTCGAGGAAGATGTCCGGCTTGCCGGCCTCTTTCACGCTGACGTTGACGGCGGTGATGTTGCTCTCGGCGGCTTTACCGGGCTGGACCTTGACGGTCTGCTTGTCAAAGTGTGCCAGGGCGTCGGCGTAGGAGCTCACCATGTACTCGGTGAAGACGTCCACAAAGGCGTCACGCTGGGCAGGGGTCGTCTGTTTGATCTGGTTGCCGAGCACCTTGTAGGCGGCGAAGCGGTTGTCCACGTAGGGCAGCAGCTCCTCGCGGATGATAACGCGCAGGTGATCGGGGTTGCTCTTCACCTGGGCCTGATCGGCTTTCAGGCGGGCAAAGGTCTGCTGGGCGGCCTGATCCACGAGGGCATAGGGGTCCGAAGTGTTGACATCCGCACGGGCGACGAGGGAGAACAGCATGCTGGTCATCAGACCCAGCATCAGGGCGATCTTCTTGAACATGGTTACTCCTTGGTTGCGGGTGTGTTGGCCGGAGAGGACTGGCTGTAGAGGAACTTGCCAATCAGATCTTCCAGCACGATGGCGGACTTGGTGTCTTCGATCATGTCGCCATCCTTGAGCATGCTGGTGCCCATCTCCTCATCGCTGAACCCCGGTGCCAGACCGATGTACTGCTCACCGAGCAGGCCAGAGGTCAGGATGGAGAGGGTGCTGGTCTCGGAGAACTCGCCGGCACTCTTCTGCATCTGCAGGGAAACGATGGGGACCTGGCTCTTGGGATCCAGGGTGATGTCGCTGACACGACCGACGACGACGCCGCCGACCTTGACCGGCGAGCGCACTTTCAGGCCGCCGATATTATCGAAATGGGCGCGCAGGGTATAGGTTTCTCCTTCCGGTTTGAAACTCAATCCCGCCACTTGCAGTGCCAATGCCAGAATGGCCGCGATGCCAGCCAGCATGAAGGCGCCAACCAGAAATTCTACTTTGCTGAACTTCATCTTTCCCTTATCCAAACATGACTGCGGTGAGTATAAAATCCAGACCGAGCACGGCCAGGGATGAGTGAACCACGGTACGGGTCGTCGCCTGACTGATCCCGGCCGAGGTCGGTTTGGCATCATAGCCGTTGAAGAGCGCTATCCAGGTCACCACCAGGGCGAAGATCAGGCTCTTGATGGCGCCCTGCATGATGTCGTCCTGCCAGTCGACGGAGGCCTGCATGGCGGACCAGAAACTGCCTTCGTCCACCCCCAGCCAGTCGACACCAACCAGCTTGCCGCCAAAGATGCCGATCAGGCTGAACATGAAGGCCAGCAGCGGCATGCTGATGACCCCGGCCCAGAAGCGGGGCGCCACGACCCGGCGCAGCGGATCGACCGCCATCATCTCCAGGCTGGAGAGCTGCTCGGTGGCCTTCATCAGGCCGATCTCGGCGGTGAGGGCGGAGCCCGCACGACCGGCGAACAGCAGGGCGGTGACCACAGGACCCAGCTCACGGAGCAGGGAGAGGGAAACCAGAGGCCCCAGGCTCTGCTCTGCGCCGAAATCCTTCAATACGTTGTAACCCTGCAGGGAGAGCACCATGCCGATGAAGAGGCCTGACACCAGTATGATGGCGACGGATTGCACTCCCACCACATACAGTTGCTGCACCAGCAGCGGGAAGTGCTTGCGTGGCTGGGGTCGTCCTGCCAGTGCATGAAACAGCATGATGGTTGCCCGGCCGACGGCGTTGATGAAACGCACACCGCTGCGGCCCAACTTGCTTATCTGACTTGTCAACATCACAGATCCTGTAGCAGGTCGCCTGCCGGAAAATGAAACGGAACAGGACCGTCGGGCAATCCCTTGAGGAACTGCTCGACTTCGGGATTGTGCTCCTCGCGCAGCTGCTCCGGTGTGCCGTGTGCCACTACCTTGCGGTTGGCGATGATATAGGCGTAGTCGGCGATGCTCAGCACCTCCTTCACGTCGTGGGTGACGATGACGGAGGTGATGCCGAGGGCATCGTTGAGCTCCTTGATGAGCTTCACCAGCACCGCCATGGTGATGGGGTCCTGCCCCACGAAGGGCTCGTCATACATGATGAGATCCGGATCCAGCGCGATGGATCTCGCCAGGGCCGCGCGACGCGCCATGCCACCGGAGAGCTCGGACGGCATCAGCTTGGCCGCCCCGCGCAGACCGACAGCCTGCAGTTTCATCATGACGATGGTGCGGATCAGCTCTTCCGGCAGGCCGGAGTGCTCCCGCAGCGGGAAAGCCACGTTGTCGAAGACGGTCATGCCGGTGAACAATGCGCCACTCTGGAACAGCATGCTCATCCGTTTACGCACTTCATACAAGCGTGAACGGGAGAGCGTGGGAACGTCTTCCCCGTCAAACAGAATGTGACCGGACTCAGGCTTGAGCTGGCCCCCGATCAGGCGCAGCAAGGTGGTCTTGCCGATCCCGCTCGGACCCATGACGGCGGTGACCTTGCCACGGGGAATGGTCAGGTTGATCCTGTCGTACAGCAGCCGATCCCCGTGACTGAAGGTCAGGTCGGAGATGGTGATCAGGTCATCGTTCAAACAATTGTCCATCCGGTATAAATGAAGAGCGAATTTTATGGGCTAGTCTAGGTCTAAGCAACAGCGAGGAACAACTATTGAGCGGGTTTCCCCCCCAAGTACGCGACAGTTTTATGTAACAACCTGCGTCAATGACCGCCCATTCCGCATCCGATTCGCTTATCTCGGCAGACTTTTTTATAATCCCGCAGCAAATTTCGGCCCGGAGCTGTGCCTTTATGTCTGTAAAGCCTGAAAAAGTGTCTGAATTGTTCGATTTCCGTCGCAGCGGCCGAGCGGTGCTGGACATAGAAAAACAAGCCATTGATGGACTCTACCAGTACCTTGACGAGGCGTTCGAGCGCGCCTGCGAGATGGTGCTGCGCTGTGGCGGCAAGATAGTGGTGACCGGCATGGGCAAGTCGGGTCATATCGGCAACAAGATTGCCGCGACCCTGGCCAGCACGGGAACGCCCGCCTTCTTCCTGCACCCGGGCGAGGCGAGCCACGGGGATCTCGGCATGATCTCAGCCGGGGATCTCATCATCGCCATTTCCAACTCCGGCGAGAGCGACGAGATCCTGGCCCTGCTGCCGGTGCTCAAGCGCCGCGGCATTCCACTCATCTGCATGACAGGCAATCCGGCTTCCACCATGGCGAAAGAGGCCAACGTGCACCTGTGCATCAAGGTGGAGAAAGAGGCCTGCCCCCTCGGTCTGGCCCCGACATCCAGCACTACTGCCACCCTGGTGATGGGGGACGCGCTGGCCGTGGCCCTGCTGGAGGCCCGTGGCTTCACCGCCGATGACTTTGCGCTGTCGCATCCGGGCGGGTCCCTCGGCAAGCGGTTGCTGTTGCGAGTGGGCGATCTGATGCACAGCGGCGAGCTGTTGCCCAAGGTGGGGATAGATGCCACCATCAGCCAGGCGCTGCTGGAAGTGAGCCGCAAGGGGCTCGGCATGACGGCGGTGGTGGACGATCAAGGGCTGCTTGCCGGTCTGTTCACCGATGGTGACCTGCGCCGCATTCTGGACCTGCAGGTGGACATCCATCACACCCCCATCAGCCGCGTCATGACGGTGAACTGTGTTACCGTAGGGCCTGAGATGATGGCGGCCGAGGCCGTCAAGCTGATGGAAACCAGGAAAATCAACGGGTTGTTGGTCGTGGATGGGGAGAGACACCCGCTGGGTGCCTTCAACATGCATGACCTGCTGAAAGCCGGAGTAATTTGATGCAAGACGTACCGACCCTCTATGGTCCGGTGACGCGCAGCCAGTACGAGAAGGCGGCGCAGATCCGCCTGCTGGTGTGCGATGTGGATGGGGTGCTCTCCAACGGCTTCATCTATATGGGCAATAACGGCGAAGAGCTGAAGATTTTCTGCACCCGTGACGGTGCCGGCATGCGTGCCCTGCTCAATGCGGGCATCGAGATTGCCATCATCACGGGGCGAAACTCCCGCATCGTCAGCGATCGCATGCAGAGTCTGGGAGTCCAGCACCTGGTGCAGGGTGCAGACAAAAAGCTGCCCCACTTCGAGGCCTTGCTGACCAAGCTCGGGCTGGATGCATCGCAAGCCGCCTATATGGGAGATGACACCATCGATCTGCCGGTGATGCAGGCTTGCGGCCTGGGTATCGCCGTTGCCGATGCCCATCCGCTTGTGCTGGCGAAGGCGGATCTGGTGACGCGGCTTGGCGGTGGCGTCGGGGCCGTGCGCGAGGTGTGCGACCTGATCTTGCAGGCCCAGGGATTGGCTGACTATCAACCCGAGGCGTCGCGATGAACAAACAGACTGTGCTGTTCGGCCTGCTGTTTCTGGCTGCGCTGGCGGCCTGGCAGCTGGGGGAGATCGAGCTGGTCCCCGAGCCGACCACCAAGACGGAAAATTTTCAACCGGACTTCACCGCCAGAGAGTTGGTGACGACCCGTTTCAACGAGCAGGGCAAGCGCACCGAGCGGCTGGAATCCGAATATGCGGAGTACTACCAGGTACTCGAGCAGGCCACTTTCACCAAGCCGGTGGTCTACATGTTCGATGACAAGGGCGCGGCCGAATGGAAGCTGACGGCCGAAACCGGGGTGCTCAACACCGATGACAATGTGATCCTCCGTGACAAGGTGCATCTGGACGGTCTGCTGCCCGCGTCCTTCATCTCCACGCTGGATACTTCCTATCTGGAGCTGGATCTGGTGACGCAGGGGATGAGAAGCAACCAGCACATCAGCATTGTGGGCCAGGAGTTCCAGACCGAGGGCGTTGGCCTCAAGGGTCACCTGGAACGTAAATATTTCGAGTTACTGGATAAAGGCCATGCCACTTATTTCAATGAAAAACGTTAATCTGGCCCTCACGGCCCTGTTGCTGTGCGGTTCCCTGAATGCCAAAGAGTCCGATTTCGCCGAGAAGGTCTATGTAGATGCGGTCAAGCAGGTGGCCGAGATGCAGGACAACCGCATCACCTTCAGCGAGGATGTCATCATCACCCAGGGCACCATCAAGATTAAGGCCGACAAGGTGGTGGTGATCCGCTCCGGCGACAAGGGCGCCGAGGTGATGACCGCGTATGGCAACCCAGCCACTTTCTTCCAGGTACTGGACAACGGCAAACCGGTCAATGCCCATGGCAACAGCATCCGCTACGAGCTTAAGAACCGGTTGGTGACCATCACCGGCAATGGCCAGCTCAAGCAGGAAGACAGCCAGGTGACCGGCGATCTCATTCGCTACGACATCGTCAAGCAGAAGATGATTGCCGAGAGCAAGGGGCCCACCCAGCGCGTCAAGACGGTGTTCCTGCCGGATCAGGTGGAGAACTTTGACAAACCCGCCGATCAGAAGAAGTAGGAAACAACAGCCATGGCAGTGTTAAAAGCAACGGGTCTGCAAAAGAGCTACAAGCGCCGCATGGTGGTCAGCGATGTGAGCCTGGAGGTGGGTACGGGCCAGATCGTGGGCCTGCTCGGCCCGAATGGCGCGGGCAAGACGACCTCCTTCTACATGATCGTGGGCCTGGTGCAGCGAGATGCCGGCCTCATCACCATCGACGAGCAGGACATCAGCCTGCAGCCCATGCATATCCGTGCCCGCAATGGCATCGGCTATCTGCCCCAGGAGGCCTCCATCTTCCGGCGCCTGTCGGTGTTCGACAACTTGATGGGGGTCATGCAGACCCGCAAGGGGTTGAGCCGCGAAGAGCGGGAGGATAAGGTCGAACAGTTGCTGGAAGAGTTCAATATCACCCATATCCGCGACAGCCTGGGCCAGAGCCTCTCGGGTGGGGAGCGGCGCCGGGTGGAAATCGCCCGGGCGCTGGCGGCAGAGCCGAGATTCATTCTGCTCGATGAGCCTTTCGCAGGTGTTGATCCTATTTCAGTCATCGATATCAAAAAGATCATCCAGCATCTGAAAGAACGCGGGTTGGGTGTGCTGATAACGGACCACAACGTCAGAGAGACGCTGGATGTGTGCGAGAAGGCCTACATCGTCAGCCACGGCAAGATGATTGCCGAGGGCGCGCCGGCCGATATCCTCGCCGATGAGCAGGTCAAGCGCGTCTATTTGGGCGATCAATTCAGTCTATAGTAAGGGGGCACCCCTCATTTTTGTTAGGTGACTGCCTCGCTGAACATAAGGATATCCCGACGTAGATGAAGCCGACATTACAGTTGCGTCTCGGTCAGTCCCTGACCATGACGCCACAATTACAACAAGCGATTCGTCTGCTCCAGCTCTCCACCCTGGAACTCCAGCAGGAAATTCAGCAAGCGCTCGACAACAACCCCTTGCTGGAGCAAGAGGAGAACGAGGCGCAGGAAACCAGTCAGACAGAGACACAGGACGCCAGTCAACTCGACTCCAGCGATGCCATGGCCCAGGAGAGCATGCCGGATGAACTGCCGGTGGACACCACCTGGGACGAGGTCTACTCGGCCGGTACAGCTCAGAGTGCAGGCCCCATCCATGACGGGGAAGACAGCGTCTATCAGGGGGAGACCACCGAGAACCTGCAAGACTACCTGCTGTGGCAGATGCGGCTCACCCCGTTCAGTGATGTGGATGCGGCCATCGCCCTTGCCATCATCGATGCCATCGACGAATCCGGGTATCTGACTGCCACCCTCGAGGATATTCAGGCTGCAGTCAGCAGCGAGGAGGTAGAAGTCGAACTGGATGAGATCGAAGCCGTGCTCAAGCGGGTGCAGCATTTCGATCCGGTCGGCATCGCCGCCCGTTCGGTGCAAGAGTGTCTGCTGATCCAGCTCGGCCAGTATTCGCCGGACCTGCCCTGGCTCGACGAAGCCAGAGAGGTGATCCGCGAACACATGGACCTGCTCGGCAATCGCGACTACCGCACCCTGGCTCGCAAGACCCGCCTCAAGGAGAGCGATCTCAAGGAGGTGCTGGATCTCATCCAGCAACTGGAGCCCAGACCCGGCAACGGCATCATCCAGAGTGAATCCCAGTACGTGATCCCGGATGTGTCCGTGGTCAAGAAGGGCAGCAAGTGGGTGGTTGAACTCAATCCGGACTCTGCTCCGCGCATCCGTGTCAACGAGGCCTATGCGGCCATGGCGCGCAATGCTCGCAGCAGCACGGATACCCAGTTCATCCGTTCTCATTTGCAGGAAGCCAAGTGGTTCATCAAGAGCCTGGAGAGTCGTAACGACACCCTGCTCAAGGTGGCCAGCTGCATCGTCGAGCAGCAGCAGGGCTTTTTCGAGTACGGCGAAGAGGCCATGAAACCCATGGTACTCAACGACATCGCGGAAGCGGTGGAGATGCATGAGTCGACCATTTCACGGGTCACGACCCAGAAGTACATGCATACGCCCCGCGGCATTTTTGAACTGAAGTTTTTTTTCTCCAGTCACGTCAATACGGAGGGAGGAGGAGAGTGCTCATCGACCGCTATTCGCGCCCTGATCAAGAAGCTGGTGACGGCGGAAAACCCCGCCAAGCCGCTTAGTGATAGCAAGATCGCGGATTTGCTGGCCGAACAGGGTATTATGGTGGCGAGACGCACGATCGCAAAGTACCGTGAATCCTTGTTGATCCCGCCATCCAATCAGCGCAAACGCCTGGTTTAGGCAAACAAAAGGAAGACGTTATGCAAATTAACCTGACCGGACACCATGTCGAGATTACCGAAGCTCTGCGTGATTATGTGAACAACAAATTTGCCAAACTCGAGCGTCACTTTGACCATATCAACAACGTACACGTGGTGTTGAGCGTCGAAAAACTGAACCAGATCGCCGAAGCCAAGCTGCATGTCAGCGGGGGAGAGGTGTTCGCCAATTCGCAGCATGCCGACATGTATGCGGCGATTGATACCCTGCTGGATAAACTGGATCGGCAGATCATCAAGCACAAAGATAAGTTAAATCAAAAATAACTATGCAACTTGAACACATACTGAGTCGGGACTGCACCAAGAGTGCGGTCCCTTGTACCAGCAAGAAACGCGCGCTCGAGATCATCAGTGAACTGGCCGCAGAGCGCCTCGGCGCTTCCCGCCAGGTCCTGTTTGAAAGCCTGCTGGCGCGAGAAAAGATGGGCAGTACCGGGATCGGAGCCGGTATCGCCATCCCCCACGGTCGGATTGACGACGCCTTCGCGCCGACCGCCGTGTTGATGACCTTCTCCGAGCCCATCCCTTTCGATTCTATCGACAATCAACCGGTTGACCTGCTCTTTGCATTGCTGGTGCCGGAAAGCGAGTGCAAGCAGCACCTCAAGACTCTTTCCCTGATGGCATCCAAACTGGCTGACAAGGCCGTCTGCCGCCAGCTGCGCCAGGCGACCAGCGACGAAGAACTCTATCAGATCATGACGTCGGCCTGAGGCCGGGTCTGACACAGCCACGTTGGCGTGAGGGGACAAGATGCAGTTAATAGTAGTAAGCGGTCGTTCGGGCTCCGGCAAGACGGTGGCCCTGAGGGTGCTCGAGGATCTCGGGTACTACTGCGTGGACAACCTGCCGGTCAACCTGCTGCCCCAGTTGATCGTGTCGGTGGAGAGCCAGTATGACAAGCTGGCGGTCAGCATCGACGTGCGCAACCTGCCTGCCCAGGCAGACAGGCTGGAGAACCTGCTGAGCCAGGTGCGCAACGAGGGGCGAGTCAAGTTTTCGAGCTTCTTCTTCGATGCGGACAACGCGACCCTGCTCAAACGCTACGGTGAGAGCCGCCGTCTGCACCCTCTGTCCCGCAACAAGCTTTCGCTGGACGAGGCGATCCGGGAAGAGACCCACCTGCTGGCACCGCTCTCCTCGACCGCCGACCTGCGCATCGACACCACCAACCTCAGCATTCACGATCTCAGCGAGCTCATCAAAACCCGGGTGCTCGGCAAGAAAGAGAACGAGCTGGTGCTGGTGTTCGAGTCATTCGGTTTCAAGTACGGCATTCCCAAGGATGCGGACTTCGTGTTCGACGCCCGTTTCCTGCCCAACCCGCACTGGATCCCGGAGCTCAAGCCCTTCACCGGAAAGGATGAGCCCGTGGCCAACTACCTCTCCAGCCAGCCGGATGTCATGCTGTTCATCCAGCAGATCGAGAATATGCTGGGGACCTGGTTGCCCCACCTGGAGCGCAACAATCGCAGCTATGTGACCGTCGGGATTGGCTGTACCGGCGGACAACACCGCTCGGTGTTCATCGCCGAGCGGCTGGCCAGCGCATTCCGGTTGCTTGGCAAGAACGTGCAGATCCGCCATCGCACGTTGGACAAGCGTTCAAACCCCGCCTGACAGATCCACAGGATGCTCAGATGACCGTTTCCGCCTCGGTAGAAGTCAAAAACAAGTTAGGCATTCACGCCCGACCGGCCATGATGCTGTTCGAGCTGGTGCAGGGGTTCGATGCCCACGTGCTGCTGCGCAACGAAGAGGGAGTCGAGGCCGACGCGGACAGCGTGATCGGCCTGCTGATGTTGGACTCCGCCCAGGGCAAACAGGTGGAGGTGCAGGTGGAGGGCCCCGAAGAGGTGGAGGCCCTGGCCGCCGTGGTGGCGCTGTTCACCTCGGGCTTCAATGAGGAGTAATACGCCTCGGCGTGCTCAAGGTGCGCTGCGAGCCAGCGCCTTGAAAGCGGCAAAATCCCGACAAGCCAGCAGACTTCTGCTGGCTTTTTCGTTCATCAGTGCCAGAAACAGATCATAAAGTCCCATGGCTTCCTCATAATCCGCCTTGGCGATGGCCAGCACGAAGATGAGGGTAGCGCTCTCGCCGTTTCCCCAATCGATCCCCTGGGGGGCCAGCACGGTATAGACCAGGGTGCGGCGCGCCAGCAGGCCGAGGGAGTGGGGCAGAGCGATGCCGTCCCCCAGCAGGGTGGAGACGATCCGCTCCCGCTCCTGCAAGGATCCCCGGAATCCGCTCTGCACCAGATCCTCCGCCTCAAGCTGGCTGCAGATGCGATCAAACAGCATCCCCTGGCTGATGGGTTCATCAAGCACCATGAAGTGGTCGGCATCGAAATACTTGTCGAGCAGATAGGGACGGGTGCGATCGACGAGCACCAGCTTGCCGAGCTGCTCCAGCTGGTATTGGGTCGGGAAGGGGGCCACCTGCACCACGGGAGCATTCTTCTCGCTCACCTTGAGGGTGCTGATGACGAAATCCTGCTCGACTCGCACCAGTCCCTCATAGTCCCGCACCGACTCCAGCGTGGTCAGCTGCAGTTGGGGGTATTCCCGCCGGATGCGTGCTTCCAGCACCCGGAAGGTGGCGTTGCCCGCATCGCACAGCAGCAGCGCCTGGGGGCGCCGGGTGTAACCGATGTCGTAGTGGCGCTCCAGGCCGACTCCGATGTGGATCACCAGGTAGCCGATCTCGTGGTGGGTCAATCGGTAGGGGGTCTGCCTGATCCACTCAGAGATGGCCGCCAGGGTGATGTCGTAGGCGAGGGGGTAATACTGCTTGATGTGGTCCGCCAGGGGATTGTGGCTACCAATCTGGTATTTGACCCGCAGCAGCATGGCGCCGATGTGGGTCTGCAGGTCGGCTCGCAATTGCGGATCGCCGCGAAGGTCATAAGGGTAGTGCTGGTGGATGTAACCCAGCAGGTGCGCCGTCAGCTGCTCGCTCTCGGCCGCCATGGCCGGGCTGAGCAGGGGCGTCTCTGCAGTGAGGCGAGCCTGGATCTGGATGGCGAGACAGGCGATCTCTTCCTGCCCCGGTGAAGTCAGGGTCGGCAGCTCGGCATAGATGTCGCGGGCCACCGCAGCCAGGGCCGGCGTGATGTCGTCGCTGGCAAACTGCCGCAACTCGTGGCCGGACGCCTGGCGCAGCAGGGCGACGGCGCAGTAGACGGTGACTTGCTGCAGGCTCTCGTCGGCCAGACGCAGCTGATGGCGACCGAGTTGCTCGTGAATGTGGTTGCCTACTACCTCCAGCGTCTTGCTGGGGCAGAGGGTGGGCAGCAGGCTCTGGAGCGGATGCCGGTGCAGCAGCTCCTGGCAGAGCAGCTGGGTGAGGCAGGCGCGGATCGCCGTCTCGCCCCCCTGGATGCGCATCCCCAGCCGGGGTCTGCTGTCGATGGCGAGCCCGAAGTGGGCGAGCCGCTCCCGCACCTCCGTCATGTCACCCTGCAAGGCCGCCCGGCTCAGATACCAGGTGTCCGCCAATTCGTCGAGCTTGATCCCCTGTTCCGCCGTCAACAGCAGGATCTGCAGGTGCAGCACTCGCTCGCGGCTGGTGCGGGGCAATCCGCTCTCCTGCTCCTGGGCCGCCAGCAGCGCCTCGAACAGCCCCTGATTGTAGATCTTGAGCTGATAGCCGCTGCCGCGCTGGTGGATCAGGTGGGCACCCCGGGTGGCGATGAGCTCGTTCAGGGTCGCCACGTCGGTACGCACCGTACGGGTGGAGACATTGAGGCGGCGGGCCAGCTCCTCCTGCGGCAGCGGCTCGGCGTGGAGCAGGGTGAGCAGTTGCTGGAGTCTGGGGTGGGGCAGCTTGATCATGAGGCGGGATCGGGCTCCTGTCGCGGAATGAAAAATCGATGTTAACAAGGGGGTCATTGACAAGCCAAGCACCGGTCAGTGATCGGACCGGTGCCTGAGGGTGTCGCTATGCCAGCAGTCCTTTCATTGTGGCCAGCAGGGTACGCACGTCCTCGGGACGGGTCTGACCGCTCGTGCTGTCGATGATGGAGCTGTAGATGTGGGGGATCACCTTCTCGACCCCGGCATCCAGCGCGATGCGCACTATCTCCTCGAAGTTGTCCAGATCGATGCCGCCGGTGGGCTCCAGCCAGAAGCCGTGGCGGGCACAAGCCTCGGCCACCGCCTGATACTCGGCGCGGCAGGCGAGTCCCCCCATGGGGAAGAACTTGACCGAGCTGCCCCCCATGTCCTTGAGTAGGGCGATGGCGGTGTCGATGGGGACGATGCCGTCGGGCTGCTGGCTGCTCAGGGGACCGGTGGAGATCTTCACCATGCCCGGCATGCCGGTGGGGGAGATCAGGCCGTTGACCAGCGTTTCCGACTGGCCGAGCAGCGCCCTGCTGGCGCCAACGCCAGTGAACACCTGGTTGACGTGCTGGGGCTGCAGCTGGCGAGCCAGCTCGGCCACCATGGGGGACTGGCGCGGATCGCCGGCCCCCAGCCCGATGGAGAGGGCGTTGTCGATAAGCCTGGCGTAGGCCTGCATGTCGGCGACGGCGGAGGGCACATCCGGGTAGTTTTTGGAGAGCACACCGACCAGCACGTGGCCCTCGGCGGCTTCATAAATGTCGACGGCATTCTCTTTGGAACCTGCCAGCACGTTGAGACAGACCCGATCACGGTAGTAGTTGGGGGTAAGGGACATCAGTTGTTCTCCTGAACGAGGTTGGCAATGGCAGCATGGATCTGGTCGAGCTGGGGCAGGGTGACGCTGCGCACGTCTATCTCGATGTGCCCCTCGTTGGCCTTGTAGCCACGGCAGTAGATGGCAGGTGTACCCTGTTGCAGGTGGGAGACCACTTCCACCGTGGTCATGCCGATCTGCTGGTGGTCGAAGGCGATATCGGTGCGGGCGATGTCGCGCCCCGCGCTGTCCGACACTACCTTGGCGCTGATGCCGGGCAGCTGGTTGAGGCGCTCGATGAAGGGGGTCATCTTGGCGACCATGGCGGCGCTGCTCTCCTTCTCCTTGGCCAGATAGCGCTCGATGGCGTGGGTCAGGCCGAGGATCCCCTCCTTGCCCACCTTCATGGCACGGCCGATGCCGTTGGCCTGCTGCTTGACCCACTCCACATACTGACGCCTGCCGAGCACCAGGCCGCTGGTGGGCCCTTCGATGGCCTTGGCACCGCTGTAGATGACCAGATCCGCCCCCTTGTTGTAATAGAGGCGCAGATCCTCCTCCGCCGCCGCATCGACGATGAGCGGGAGCCCGTGGGCCTTGGCCACCTCGGCCGCCTCGGCCACCGACAGAATGCTCTTCTGCACGCAGTGGTGGGACTTGATATAGAGGATGGCGGCGGTATTGGCATTGATGGCGGCGGCCAGCTGGGCGGGTGTGCACTCGTTGGCGTAGCCTGCCTCCACCACCCTGCCGCCCCCCAGGTTGACCATGGTGCCGACGGGGGCACCAAAGTTCACGTTGTGGCCCTTGGGCAGCACGATGTCGCTCGGCACGTCGTGGGCATGAGCATGCAACTGCTCGAGGCGATAGGGGTCGCCGCGCACTATCACGGCGGCCACCGACTGGGCGATGCCGGCGCTGGCGCAGGAGACCACCACCGCATCTTCAACGCCCAGCAGATCGGCCAGGTAGGCGCCGGTCTTGTTGACCAGATCCTTCACCTCGAAGTAGTGGCCGAGGCCGAAGTTGACCGCATCGACCACCTCCTGCTCGGGGGTGGATACGCCGAGGATGGTCATGCGCCCGGAGGCGTTGATCACCGGTTTGAGCCGGTATTTCTCATACACAGAAGGCATGGTGTGATTTCCCGTAGTGAGTCAGAACCAGTGCGCCGCCCACCAGGGCGGCGAGAGGGAGCAGTTGCCGATCACCGTTGCGGGTGCCGGCCTCGGTATCGGTAAAGAGAGTGGGGCCGCAGCTCACCTCGAACAGGGTGATGTCTGCATCGGCGCCCACCTCGAGTCGCCCCTTACCGGGCAGGCGCAGGGCATCGGCGGCCTGGTGAGTGACGCAGGCGAGTACCTGCTCCAGGGTCATGCCGATGGCGAAGAACTTCGACATCACGTGGGCAAGGCTGTAGACGGGCCCCTTGATGCGGTTCTTGCAGTAGATGTCTGAACTGATGGTGTGGGGCAGGATGCCCTGGGCAATGGCCAGCTCTGCCACCTCGAAGCTGAAGCTGGCACCGCCATGGCCGATGTCGAGCAAGAGTCCCCGCCGCATCGCCTCGCGCACCGCCTGGCGCAGTTCACCCGCAGGGGTCAGGATGCGGTTGGGCTTGCCGTTGAAGCAGTGGGTCAGCAGATCGCCCTCCCCCAGCAGGGCGACGATCTCGTCCAGATCCGGCGGCGTGTTGCCCACGTGCACCATCAGTGGCAGGTTGCCATTGGCCTGCTGGATCTGCTTGGCCATGCGCAGGGGTTGCAGACCGCTTTCACCCACCACGCTGCCGCTCATGCGCGCCTTGATGCCGACGATGAAGCCGGGATGGCGCCGGATGGCCGCCTGGGCGAGGGCGGGATCGATGTCTGCCGGATCCGCCAGCTCGTTCTGACGCAGCAGACCGATGCGGGAGATGTTGAGCAGGGCATGCACCCGGGTCTTGCAGGTGGCGGCGAGACGCTGGAAGTCGTCCACATCGTCGGCTCCGGTGCTGCCGGCGTCGATGACGGTGGTGACGCCGGATTCCACGCCCACCTTGTCCGGCTCATCGTGATAGATGGGGGAGGCGGGGTAGCAGTGGGTGTGGCCGTCAATCCAGCCGGCGCTCACATGGACCTGCCCACCCAGAGTGAGGGTTTGCTTCGTCTCCGAGCTTTCTGGCAGCGAACCCAGCGCCGCTATCTTGCCATGCTTGATGGCGACGTCGACGAGCTGCCCGTTTCCCAGGCGTCCCGCCCTGATGATCATGTCGTACATGCTGATATCCCTCTTGGAACCTGCTTGCGCTCTTACTGTGAGGCCGCTTCCAAGGCTCATGTGCTGTGCGCGTATTTGTAACCAAGAGTTCTCACGTCTATCCATACGCTCCGGCCCCTGCGCTGCTCTTCACCTTGCTGACGACCTTTCGCGACAGAGCGCAAACAGGTTCTTGAATGCCGCCCAAGAGACGGCCTTGGATTAAGCCAGGGCGATGGGGAAGAAGGTCCCGAACAGCATGGCCCCCAGGATGGCGCCCCCCGTGATGGGCTTTTCCCAGATGTAGAACAGCAGCGCACCCAGCAGGGAGCCTATCCCGATGGGAATGGAGGCGCCCATGGCGGAGAGGATGATGAGGGGACCGAGGAAGCGGCCGGAGCTGTTGCCAGCCCCCATCATGACGTCCGCCCCGTAGGTGGAGTTGCTTTGGTTGATGGTGAACTTGCGCGCCAGGATGATCACGTAGCCGATGGCCATCCCAATCCCCATGCCGGTGATCAGGGAAGCGGTGAAGTTTTCCACCGGATAGATGATACCGGCCCCCAGTAGCAGGGCGGGCACCCCGAGGCCGACTCCGGTCTGGATGGCGCCGCCGATGTCGAGGATCCCCACCAGGGAGCCCTCGATGATGCGGGCGAACAGGAAGCTGGCACCGAAGGCGGCGACTGCACCATAGGCCCCCGTGTCCATGCCGGCCTTGAGCATGGCAACGAAGGCCACCTCGTTGAAGGCGCCGACCCCGTAGAGGTAGAACATGTGGGTACCGGCGAAGACGCCGGAAGAGAGCAGACCGACAAAGATGGGGAAGGACCAGTCGGCATACCAGAAGTTGTTTCTCAGTTTCTCATCCATGGTGTGCTTCCTTATTTTCCGCTCATGAGGTTGTGGACGTTTTCCAGCCACAGGGGAACGCCCAGGTGGAAGGATTCAATGAGTTTCATGTCAAAGCCGCGGAAGAAGCCGCTCAGCACGAACAGCAGGACGATGGCACTCATCATCACCTTGGTGACGTGGTTCCAGCCGCTCTCTTCCACCCCCTTGCCGATCAGGATGCCAAGCACCAGGCCTGGTACCGCGTTGCCCATGATGAGCTGGGCCAGACCGCCGAAGATGGTGGCCCAGAAGCCGGACTTCTTGCCTGCCTCGATGGCGGCCAGCCAGAAGATCACCGGCATGACGGTGTTGACCAGCAGGTTGGCGGAGGGCACCAGCACCTTGACCGCGGTCACCTGCAGGGCGGCAGGTACGGCGGCGGCCGTGCTGTTGAGGAAGGCGACCACGATGGCACCAATGATGCCGCAGGCGATGGCCATCTTTTTGGGATCATGGAGGGTGGTGGCGAGATCCCGGTTCTTGATCATCAGGGCCGCAGCACCCCAGTTCGGCAGGATGCGGTGATCCACGTCCTGAGTGAAGGCGCCGGCCGCGACCGTGGAGGCCCAGGCGTTGAAGAAGAAGCCCAGACCGAACGAGAAGTGGGATGCGGGGTCCCCTTCGCAGGAGTTGAGCTCGCCCAGGGTACGGAACGCGCCCATCCCCTGCACGGTCGGGGCGTGGAACATCCGCGCCGCGCCAGCTCCCACCCCGACGCCTACCAGGCCGCCGATGATGAGTGACTTCATCAAAATGATTAGAAACATCCAACTTGTCCTTTTGGTTGTGGGGTCAGGCCCGGGTGAAATCCACTTTGTCGACATCCAGGCTGATGACCTTGACGGTGATCGCCAGCCGGACCCGGAACTCGTGGCGCTGGCGTGGCAGGAAGAAGAACAGGAACTTCTCCACCCGTACCGACTCCTCGGCCTCGAGCACCTCGACCTCGAGGGGTTCGATGCGCAGCATCACCTTGGGGCTCTCCTTGAGCAGGCTGGGTTGCACCTGGCTGAGGGCGGCAGCGAACGCCTGCTGGCGAGTCGCCCCCTTGCCGTTGACCGTGATCCGGGTGGTGAAGTGTTCTTTCATCAGGTGCGCCCGTGTTTCTTGGCGAAGGCTTCGATCAGCTTCTGGCCCAGCTCTTCCTTGTCCATGAAGCCGAAGCCCAGTACCACGCACCCCTCGTTGATGGCGGTGACACCCTCTTCGATGGATCGCATGCCGTAGCGGCACTTGTAGCCGTACTTGGTCTGGGCCGTGATGGCGCCCGCGCCACCGCTGCCGCAGAAGGAGATGCCAAGGTCGGCCTGCTCCTTGTTCATCACATCACCGAGCTTCATGTCGGCGGCCATGCCGGGGATGACGGTCACGGTGGCGCCGGCGGCTTCTGCGCCTGCCCCCACTTTCTGACCCTTGCCGAGACGATCTCCAATCACGAGTTTGATGGCAGTCATTTAGCTTTCTCCTTTTACTGAGCTGAGTTCGTTTTCTTTGGCCACTTCAAAATGGACGGACAAGAGGTGCGCCTCCTCGTAGGCGAGGCGGTCGAGCCAGGCAACGACCTGCTCTGCCAGGCGCAGGGAGAGGGGGGAGATCTCCTCGAACAGGCTGAGGTCGACCTCCGGCAGGGATCCCCCGCTGTAGGAGCGCCACACCATGGCCTTGACGTGGGAGGCCAGCATCTGCTGCTGCACGTCGTTGGGGCGTATGCCCTGATCCGCCAGCAGGTTGTGAATGCGGGCCAGGGTCAGGTCGGTCTTGCGCAGCAGTGCCGGGCTGTCCGGGGTCAGGGGGGCGTCATGGGTGTCGGTGTTCAAGGTCTGCTCTCCAGGCTGGCAGAAAGGATGGGATCACCATAAAGCGGAGGAGAGTGCGGGAGGAGGCAGGTTTTTTCCGATTCGAAGTGGAAATCCGGAGGGAAAGGCATCAAAAGAAGCCCTTTTGGCGTTCAGGAAGAGGAAAGGAGCGAACTGGCGGCAAGGGAGTGTGATCGATGGCGCGTTTTGACGGCGCCTTCGCCCGATTGCTCATTGGCGCAATGTGTGAGCTGTCTCACGCACAGGTGGGCGCCGGAGGAAAGCGGGCACAAAAAAGGGCCCTGTCGGGCCCCGCGAGGATCCGCCCCTCAGGTGGTGGGTGCCGCACTGCTGGTCGGCAGGGTCTGATTCTGGTAGCGCAGGTCCTCTTCGATGATGACATCGACGTCCAGCGGCTTGCCGTTGCGGATCACCGAGATGGTGAGCTTGGTGCCGGGGCGGCTCTCGACGATCTTGTCCATGACGGGACGCACGCCGGTGATGGCCTCTCCGTTGATCTTGAGCAGCACATCCCCACGTTTGAGACCGGCCTTGGTGGCTGGGCCATTGGGATCCAGGCTCTCCACCACCAACCCCTGCAAGTCCCCCAGGTTCAGCATGCGCGCGACGATGGGATTGATCTCGACGCTGGAGATGCCGAGGTAGCCGCGGATGACCCGGCCGTTGGCGATCAGCTCGTCCATGATGCGCTTGGCCAGCTTGTAGGGGATGGCAAAACTGATGCCATAGCTCTCCTGATTGCCGTTGAGGTGGTAGGCGGCGGTATTGATACCTACCAGATCGCCACGGCCATTGACCAGGGCGCCTCCGGAGTTGCCCTCGTTGATGGCGGCATCGGTCTGCAGCAGATCCTGCCGGCCGTTGCTGTCCGGCCCCATGCTGGAGAGGCCAATACGCCCGGTGGCGCTGATGATGCCCTGGGTGATGGTCTGGCCGACGTTGTAGGGGTTGCCGATGGCGAGCACCACGTCTCCCACGTCCGGCAGACGATCCGGGTCCTGCGGGATCACCGGCAGGTTGTCCGATTCGATGTAGAGCACCGCCAGATCGGTCAGCTTGTCGGTGCCGACCAGCTCTGCACTGAACACCCGGCCATCTTGCAGGGCGACGATGATCTGGTCCGCATCGGCGATGACGTGATAGTTGGTGAGCACGTGACCGCGCTGGTTCATGATGACGCCGGACCCCAGCCCCTGGGGTCTGAGTTCGGCTTTTTCACCGCGATTGCCGGCGAAGCTGCGGGTGTAGATGTTGACGACGGCAGGGCCGGCGCGATGGGCCGCGTAGGAGAAGCTCAGCTCGCGGGCGTTGGTGATGAGGCCCGGCAGGGGAGCGCCGCCGCGAAAATTGGGGAACACCAGCAACAAAAGCGCAGCCATGGCGAGGCCAAAGCCGACGGACTTGCCCAAGTAGCTGATCAGTGGTGGGATTTTCATGTCTTTCTCGTCCGTACAGGCTGCGGGCAGAGAATAACATTATCGATGGATAAAAATCACCCGCGGCGGTTGCCGCGGGTGTGAGGGGCTTAACGGATCACCAAATAGAGCGAGGAGTCACCGCGCTGGATGTTCAGCGCCAGGACTTCCGGCTTGTTTTTCAACACCTTGGTCAGTTCTCCCATGGAGTTGATGCGCTGGCGGTTGACCCCGATGATGATGTCGCCCTTTTGCAGGCCGGAGGCGGCTGCCGGTGAGCGGGGATCGATGTCGGAGACGGCCACGCCGGTCACGGGGTCTGTGGTGGTGCTCAGCTTGGCCCCTTCCAGTGCCGGATGCAGGGCGCTGGCCAGGATCTCGCTGTCATCCGCTTTCTTCAGGGTGACCTTGACGGTCTGCTCCTTGCCGTCACGGATGAGGCCGAGCGAGACCTGCTTGTCGGCCCCCATGGTGGCGATTTTGGCACGCAGCTCGCCGAAGGAGCGGATGGGCTTGCCATCGATGCTGATGATGATGTCGCCTGCCTTGATGCCTGCCTTGGCGGCAGCGGAGTCAGGCATGACCTGGTTGACGAAGGCACCGTCCTTCTTGTTGTAGCCGAAGGTCTTGGCGATTTCGCTGGTGAGCTCGGTGCCGGTAATCCCCAGCTGGCCACGGCGCACTTCGCCGTATTTCACGATCTGCTCGGAGAGATCGCGCACCATGTTGGACGGGATGGCAAAGCCGATGCCGATGTTGCCGCCGTTGGGGCCCAGGATGGCGGTGTTGATGCCGATCAGCTCCCCGCGCAGGTTGAGCAGGGCGCCGCCCGAGTTGCCGGAGTTGATGGCCGCATCGGTCTGGATGAAGTTCTCCAGATTTTCGATGTTGAGGCCGCTGCGACCCAGGGCGCTGACAATGCCGGAGGTGACGGTCTGGCCCAGGCCGAACGGGTTGCCGATGGCCAGCGCGTAGTCACCGACTCTCAGCTCGTCGGAGTCGGCGAACTTGATCTGCACCAGATCCTCGGCCTTGATTTGCAGCAGGGCGATATCCGACTGTTTGTCTTCCCCTATTTTCTTGGCTGCATACTCACGGCCATCCTTCAGGTTGACCTTGATTTCGTCCGCCTCGTGGACCACGTGGGCGTTGGTGATCACGTAGCCTTTCTTGGCATCGATGATGACGCCGGAACCAAGCGCCTGGAAGGGCTGCTCGCTCACCTGCTCGTCAGGCATGTTGGGGCCGAAGAAGAAGCGGAATTGTTCCGGCAGGCGCTGGCGGGTGATCTTCTTGCCAGAGACGGAGATGTTGACCACGGCAGGGGTCACCTGCTCGAGGACGGGGGCCAGGCTCGGCATCTCCTGGTTGTTCGCCATCAGGGGCAGTGCGGCCTGCGCCGGTGCTGAGGACATGGCGATACCGACACTGAGGGCTAAGACACTGAATACAGAAAGAGATTTACGCATATGAGAAACAGCTCCCAGAAAAAGTTGCAGTGCAATCGTCAAGGTCTGACCACGATAAAGCGTAATTAGTTCAACCGACGATCAGCCCGGCTGCTTGAGCAGGCCGGACGCACCGGCGTAATCGCGGGGAGGAAGGCCCGGCTCCTCGCTGTTGGCGGCATCGCCTGTTTCTTCCACTTCGGGTTCGCGGAACAGTGGTTCCTGTACCTTGGCCAGGAACTTGCTCTGTTCCGCCATATGGCGATAAAGGGTCTGGTACTGTTCGGCCAGTTGCTCCATCAGGGCTGCGCTGTCGGCGAAGTGGGTGGTGATCTGCCCCTGGTAGCTTTCCAGCTCCTTGTGGGCTTTTTTCAGCTCCTGTTCCAGGCGTCCGGCATCCCGGCTACGGACAGAGAAGCGGCCGATCAGCACGCCGATGATCAGGGCGGCGATCGCCAGCAGGATCCCGTTAAACAGAGTCATAGAAGCTCCTTGTTACAGCTAACACGATGAATTTGAAGCGGTCGGATGGACCGCAACGCCTCGTTGGCACTATACCGTGCCCCCCGAGAGCGTGATACCATTTTGTCCCTCATTCAGGGACTTGGAGGCGGTTTACAGGATGACCCCGCAGCAAAAATATCAGCAGGATTTGCAGCGCCCCGGCTTTGTGGCCGATCCGGCCCAGGCCATGGCAGTCACCCGCCTGGAGCGACTCTATCAGGATCTGTGCGCAAGCCCGACTCCGACCAGATCCCGTGGCCTGCTGGGTTGGCTGCAAAAGCCGAAAACCCGTGACCCCGTCCAGGGGTTATATATGTGGGGCGGTGTGGGCAGAGGCAAGACCTGGCTGATGGATACTTTTTTTGAGAGCCTGCCGGGGGAGCGCAAACTGCGCATCCACTTCCACCGTTTCATGCACCGTGTGCACGACGAGCTCAGAGGGCTGACCGGTCAGTCCGATCCGCTCAAGCTGATCGCCCGCAAGCTGACCGACGAGACCGACGTCATCTGTTTCGACGAGTTTTTCGTCTCGGATATCACGGATGCCATGCTGCTCGGCACTCTGTTCCAGGAACTCTTTGGCCATGGCGTAGTGCTGGTGGCCACATCCAACATCCCCCCTCAGGATCTCTACCGCAACGGGTTGCAGCGTGCTCGCTTCCTGCCTGCCATCGCGCTTATCGAGCGTCACTGCGAGGTGATCAATGTCGATGGCGGTGTCGATTACCGGCTGCGAACCCTGGAACAGGCAGAGATCTATCACTTCCCGCTGGATGAGCAGGCCAGGAGCAACCTGGATCGTTATTTCAGCCAGTTGACCGGGACTGGGGCGGTGACTGCCGCCGCACTGGAAGTCAACCATCGCCAACTGAGTGCACTGGGCGTGGGGGAAGGGGTGCTTTATATGGAGTTTGAACAGCTGTGCTGTACTCCACGCTCCCAGGGCGACTACATCGAACTGGCCCGTGAGTTCCACACCGTCCTGCTGGCCAATGTGCAACCCATGGGCAGCGGCACGGATGACGCGGCCCGCCGCTTCATCGCCATGGTGGACGAGTTTTATGAGCGGCACGTCAAGCTCATCATATCGGCGGCGGTCCCCATGACCGGGCTCTATGGCGAAGGCCTGCTGAATTTCGAATTCAAGCGTTGCCTTTCAAGGCTTCAGGAGATGCAATCGCACGAATACCTTGCCAGAGTGCACCTTCCTTAGTCACAATACCGCGCCTGCCAGTCGGATGGGCATCTGCGGCAGGTAGGGCCGGGCGACATTTGCTAGCTTCATGGCAGTGAAATTAGCAGGTGATATTTAAGGCAACTTCACTTATAATCGCCCGGCCCACGTTACAGCTGTCGATAAGACAGCAACACTTTAAGCTTTACTTGTATTCGAAGGGGTACAGGTAGGCCATCGTTTGTTGTTTGTGGGAGAGCCCCCATAAGCAATTGGGTCTGTAACAGGTAATTGGGTTTAACTTAATGAAAACTTTCGTTGCCAAGCCAGAAACCGTAAAACGTGACTGGTACATTGTGGACGCAGAAGGTAAAACTCTGGGTCGTATCGCAACCGAGATCGCTGCTCGTCTGCGTGGTAAGCACAAAGCAGAGTACACTCCGCACGTTGACACCGGTGACTACATCATCGTTGTAAACGCTGAGAAGGTACACGTAACCGGTAAGAAATTTACCGACAAAATGTACCACGCTCACTCCGGTTTCCCGGGTGGTATCAAGTCCATCAGCTTCGACAAGCTGATTCAGCGTAAGCCGGAAATGGTAATCGAAGCTGCCGTCAAGGGCATGCTGCCGAAGGGTCCGCTGGGCCGTGCCATGTTCCGTAAGCTGAAAGTTTACGCAGGCGCAGAGCACGCTCATGCTGCTCAGCAACCTCAAGTACTGGATATCTAACGGGAACTGGCAACATGGCAGAAAATCAATACTACGGTACCGGCCGTCGCAAAAGCTCCACTGCTCGCGTATTCATCAAAGCGGGTAGCGGTAAAATCGTAATCAACCAGCGCTCCCTGGAGCAATACTTCGGCCGTCCGACTGCCCGCATGGTAGTTCGTCAGCCGCTGGAACTGGTCGAGATGACCGAGAAACTGGATCTGTACATCACCGTTAACGGTGGTGGCATCTCCGGTCAAGCTGGTGCGATCCGCCACGGTATCACTCGTGCTCTGATGCAGTACGACGAGACCCTGCGTTCCGAACTGCGTAAAGCTGGCTTTGTTACTCGTGATGCCCGTAAGGTTGAGCGTAAGAAAGTCGGTCTGCACAAAGCGCGTAAGCGTCCGCAGTACTCCAAGCGTTAATTCGCTTTTGGTACGCACTCTCAGGAGTGTCAAAAAAGCCTGGCAATTTGCCAGGCTTTTTTTATTGGTAATGTTACATGTGACAATGCTAAGCATACGTCACAAAAGACAAAAAAATTGTGTATTTATTGTTTTTGCCCATCGACTCCCTTTCTTGTCAAATTGTTATCTTTTCTTTAAAATTTCCATGGTCTTTCTGTGTCAATTGCCACTCCGCTTCCATCGCAGTTGTCAGAGGGAGAGGAGAAGTAAACAGGGACACTATAAGAATGAGCGGAGTCCACATGGGAGAGTTTTTGGATGAGCAATGCGCCAGTTGATACCGGTCGCCGCAGATTTCTTACCTGGTCAACGGTTGCCGTTGGCGGTGTAGGAGCTGCTTTTACCGCAGTGCCGTTTATTAAGTCATGGAATCCGAGTGCCAAAGCCAAGGCGGCAGGCGCCCCGGTTGAAGTGGATATCAGCAAGCTGGAGCCGGGTCAGCTAATCCGCGTCGAGTGGCGTGGTAAACCGGTCTGGGTGGTGAAGCGTACCAAGCAGACGCTGGATGCTCTGGCTGCACACGATGACAAGCTGCGGGATCCTGCGTCAGACGAGCCACAGCAACCGGACTATGCCCACAATGGCTACAGATCCATCAAACCGGAAATCTTCGTGGCCGTTGGCATCTGCACTCATCTGGGATGCTCCCCTTCCTATCTGCCCGACAGCTTCGGCGAGCAGGTTCAAGGGGTAACTTCCGGCTTCTTCTGCCCCTGCCATGGCTCCAAATTCGACATGGCTGGTCGAGTGTTCCAGGGCGTCCCCGCACCGCTGAACCTGGTCATTCCGCCATACCAATTTCTTAGCGACACCACCATTCTGGTCGGTGCCGATGGCAAGGAGGCCTGACCATGTTTGCCAAACTCATGGGCTGGATCGATGATCGTTTCCCGCTCACGGCCATGTACAACGACCATATGGCCAAGTATCCGGCGCCCAAGAACCTGAACTTCTGGTACTTCTTCGGCTCGCTTGCCATGTTGGTGCTGGTCAACCAGATCATCACCGGCATCTGGCTGACCATGAACTACAACCCCTCGGCGGAAGGTGCCTTCGCTTCCGTGGAATACATCATGCGGGATGTGGATTACGGCTGGCTGCTGCGTTACATGCACTCAACCGGGGCATCCGCCTTCTTCATCGTGGTCTACCTGCACATGTTCCGCGGCATGATCTACGGCTCTTACCAGAAGCCACGGGAACTGCTGTGGATCTTCGGCATGCTGATCTTCCTGGTACTGATGGCCGAGGCCTTCATGGGTTACCTGCTGCCCTGGGGGCAGATGTCGTTCTGGGGGGCCCAAGTCATCATCTCGCTGTTCGGTGCCATCCCCGTTATCGGTGACGATCTGACCCTGTGGATCCGGGGGGACTATGTCATCTCGGGTGCAA
Source organism: Aeromonas sp. LsrichE-8G (assembly GCF_022869435.1). Classification (NCBI taxonomy): domain Bacteria; kingdom Pseudomonadati; phylum Pseudomonadota; class Gammaproteobacteria; order Aeromonadales; family Aeromonadaceae; genus Aeromonas; species Aeromonas sp. LsrichE-8G. The sequence goes on along the minus strand of NZ_JALIHH010000034.1, from coordinate 7,612 downwards.
CCCTGAACCGCTTCTTTGCCCTGCACGTCATCGCTCTGCCGCTGGTGCTGGTGATGCTGGTGGCCATGCATATCCTGGCGCTGCACGAGGTGGGCTCCAACAACCCCGATGGTATCGACATCAAGAAGCACAAGGACGAGAACGGCTGGCCACTGGATGCGGTCGCGTTCCACCCCTATTTCACCGTGAAGGACATGATCGGGGTAGCCGGTTTCCTGTTCTTCTTCTGTGCCATCATCTTCTTCAAGCCGGACATGTGGGGCTATTTCCTCGAGAAACCGAACTTTGAGGTGGCCAACGGCCTGAAGACACCGGCGCATATCGCTCCGGTCTGGTACTTCACCCCCTTCTACGCCATCCTGCGTGCGGTGCCGGACAAGCTGCTGGGGGTCATCATGATGGGCCTCTCCATCGTGGTGCTGTTCCTGTTGCCCTGGCTGGATCGCTGCAAGGTGCGCTCGGTGCGTTACCGCAGCACCCTGCACAAGCTGAACATCGCCCAGTTCGTGGTCTGCTTCATTATCCTGGGGGTGCTGGGCGTGCTGCCATCAACCCCGACCCTGACGCTGATTGCACAACTCTGTACTCTGGGTTATTTCGGATTCTTCGTCCTGTTGTTCTTCTACAGCAAGAATGAGAACACCAAGCCGCTGCCGGAGAGGGTGACATTCAAATGAAAAGAATAATTTTTGCAGTGCTGGCCCTGCTGCCTGGTCTGGTGTTGGCCTCTGGCGGTGGCTTCCCTCTCGACAAGGCGGAGTACGATTTGAGTGACAAGGCATCCCTGCAACGGGGGGCCGGCACCTTCATGAACTACTGTGCCGGCTGTCACTCCACCCAGTACCAGCGTTATAACCGGGTGGCGGCCGACATCGGTATTCCGGACGATCTGATGAAGGAGAACCTGGTCTTCACCGGCGCCAAGATCGGCGATCTGATGAAGAGCGCCATGTCCGAGAAGGATGCTGCGCGCTGGTTCGGCGCGCCGCCCCCCGACCTGACTCTGGTTGCCCGGGTGCGTGGTGCAGACTGGATCTACACCTATCTGCGTTCCTTCTACGTGGACGAGACCCGTCCATTCGGGGTGAACAACGCCGTCTTCCCGTCCGTGGGTATGCCCCATGTGCTGGAGCCGTTGCAGGGGACGCCCCGCGCCGAGTTCAAGACGCACACCCTGGATGGCGTGGAGATGCAGCAAGTCGTCAGCATCAAATCTGACGGCAACGGTGAAATGAACAACGAAGAATATGATCAGACGGTACTGGATCTGGTAAACTTCTTGGTCTACTCGGCTGAGCCGGTGCAGCAGGAGCGCGAACGTATGGGCTTCTGGGTACTCGGATTCATCGCTATCTTCTTCATCTTCACTGTGCTGTTGAAGAAGGAATTCTGGCGCGACGTTCACTAAGCGACCAGATCGGAGTAATATGACGCACGGCAATGAAGACAGACATGCTTCATTGCCGTTTCTGCTTTTTAATGACGGGAGGGTTCAATGGCTGTAGCTGCCAATAAGCGTTCGGTAATGACGCTGTTTTCCGGTGCCAACGATATGTTCAGCCATCAGGTGCGTATTGTCCTGGCGGAGAAGGGTGTTAGCGTGGATATCTGCCAGGTTGATCCTGCCAACCTGCCGGATGAGCTGGCCGAGCTGAACCCGTACAACACTGTACCGACTCTGGTGGATCGCGAGCTGGCGTTGTACACCTCGCGCATCATCATGGAGTATCTGGACGAGCGTTTCCCGCATCCGCCCCTGATGCCGGTTTATCCGGTCGCGCGCGGCAACAGCCGTTTGATGATGCACCGCATCGAGCTGGACTGGTACTCTCTGGCCGACAAGATCATGGCGGGCACCGATACCGAAGCCGCCCGTGCCGAGCTGCGTGACAACCTGCTGGCCATCGCCCCCATCTTCGGCGAGATGCCCTATTTCATGAGCGAAGAGTTCGGTCTGGTCGACTGCTACATGGCGCCGTTGCTGTGGCGTCTGCCGAGCCTGGGCATCGATTTCACCGGCCGTGGCGCCAAAGAGCTGAAGGCTTACATGGTTCGCCTGTTCGAGCGTGAATCCTTCCAGGCTTCCCTGACCGAGGCCGAGCGCGAGATCCGTGCCGGCGTATGAGCATGGAACCGACAATGACACCCAGTCGCCCGTATCTGCTGCGGGCGTTTTTTGACTGGTTGCTGGATAACGATCTGACTCCCCATCTGGTGGTCAATGCCAATATTCCCCATGTGATGGTACCGATGCAGTTCGTGCAGGATGGCCAGATTGTTCTGAACATAGCCCCCCGGGCCGTGGGCCAGTTCCACATGGACAATGACGCTGTCAGCTTCAGCGCCCGTTTCGGTGGCGTATCGCAGCAGGTCTATATCCCCATGGCGGCCGTACTGGCCATCCATGCCAGGGAGAATGGAGTGGGGACCCTGTTCCCGCCGGAGCCCGGGTATGACCTCTGGCTGGAACAGGCACAGACACCAACGTCGGTTGACCCCGAGCCGGAACCACCGCGCCCGAGCGGTCGCCCGACCCTGAAAGTCATCAAATAAAAAACGCAGCCTGAAGGCTGCGTTTTTTTTCCTGCCAGATGGTCAATTCTGGGCAAACTCGAAGGCTTTGATCACCTGTTTAACGCCGCTGACGTGGCGGGCGATTTCCACGGCCTGATCCCCTTCCTGGCGGGTGACCAGCCCAATGAGGAATACCTCGCCATTCTCGGTGACAACCTTCACCTTGGCGCTGTCGAAGTTCTTGGTGCCCAGCATGTCGGCCCGCACCTTGGAGGTGATCCAGGTGTCATTGCTGCGCACGCCGATACTGACTGGTTTGCCAAGGCGCAGTTCGTTGTAGACATGGCGAACCCCTTCAACCCGGCTCACGATTCTACCCGCTTCCTGTTTGTAAGCGTCAGAAGGTGTCTGACCCACCAGCAGCACACGGCCGTTGTTGCTGTAGACACTGATCTTGCTGGCGGCGCTCAGGGGCTTGTTGTCGGCTAACAGGTTGGCGGCTTTCAGCTCTATGGTCTGATCGTCCCACTGGGCACCCAGGGTGCGGCGATCGCCGCTCGCTTTGGCGGTGCCAGCCGCGCCACCGACCACCACGGCAGCACAGCCTTGCAGCAGCAGGACGCCAGTCAGCAGGGCAAGAGCGAGAATAGGCTTCTTCATGGTTTCAGTCTTCCTGTTGCGGGAAAAGTGTCTGGTCGATGAGATCACAGAGACAGTGCAGGGTCAACAGGTTCACTTCCAGAATACGAGGACGGCGAGCGGAAGGAACGCGGATCTCCACGTCATTGGGGCCCAGCAGACCGGCGATCTCTCCCCCGTCTCCGCCACCGAGAACAATGATGGTCATGTCGCGGGAGAGGGCGGCCTCCGCAGCCTTGATGAGGCTGCGGCTGTTGCCTGTCGTGGTGATGACCACCAGGATGTCGCCTGGTTGTCCCAGAGCACGTATCTGTTTGGCATAGACCTCTTCGAAACCGTGATCCGTGGCGATGGCGCTGATGGTCGCCATGTCGGGCGTCAGGGCGAGACCGGGCAGGGAGGGGCGAGGAGTTTCATAGCAGTTCACCAGTTCGGAAATGAACAGCTGTGCCAATGCCGAGGAAGGACCATTGCCACATGCCATCACCTTGTGGCCATTGAGCAGGCAGATGGTCAGCATCTGGGCTGCCGTATGGATGGCATCCGGCAGTGCTTCGGCGGCAGCTATCTTGGTCTGGATACTCTCGGTGTAATTCTCTTTGATGGGATCAGTCATGGGGTCCTCTTAAAACGCGTTCTGGATCCAGTCCGGCTGGTCGCCCTCGAACGCGATCACATCGAATCGACAGGCCTGGTTGGCCTCATTGATGGCATGTTGCTTGAAATAGTGGCGCGCGGCCAGCACGATCTTGTGCTGCTTGCGCCGGGTGACCGAGCTGGCTGCACCGCCATGGGTGGCGTTGGCGCGATATCTCACTTCAACGAACACCAGGGTCTCCCCCTGGCGCATGATGAGATCGATCTCGCCGCCACGGCAGCGGTAGTTGCGGGTCACGGGTTGCAGGCCGCGGGCCTGCAACCAGCGTTCCGCTATTTGCTCAAAGTGTTGTCCCTTGCTCGTCGCTGCCGACGGCAACAGGTTCAACCACTGCTGGTGAAGTTGTGTCAGTAGCCTCTTCATGAGTCGCATCCTCCAGCTGGGGGGCGGCGCTGTCGCTGACCAGCTTGCCATTCTGGTAGGTGGCCCAGTCCAGCATGCGCACTATGTTGCCCTGGGGATCCACGCTCAGCTGGCCGCTCATGCCGGGTTGCTGCATGGCATTGACCTTGCGCATTTGCGGCAGGTTGCCTGCCAGGCTGACGGCATCGTAACCGAGGGCGAACAGGCGCAGCAGGTCGCCCTGGGTCTGGGGCCAGAGCAGGGCAATCTGTTCACGCTGCGTCTCGAAGCCACCCAGCAGCAGTGGCATGTCGGAGATATGCATGCCGTTAAGCTCGGATGCCACCTCGGTCGTCCCGCCGTCGTATCCCCGCGAGCTGCTGTAGATGGGCAGGCTGCCCATGGGATTGACCGAGATGTCCACATAGGGCTTGATCATCCGGGTCTCCAGGCTGTTGGCCACCACATAGACGGCGTCGATGCTGCGCGGCGCGGCATCGGACAGCTGGACAATCTCCCCGGCTCGTGCCGTGGAACGGCCGCTCAGAGCGTTCTTGACCATGCCCTGCACTTCGTTGCGCGCCCCGAAGGTGGCAACCACGGGCTTCTCCTGGCTGACGCCGGCCCAGGCCTGCTCAAACGCCTTGATACTGCTGTAGCCAATCCGGCCTTGTGCCGCGATCAGCAGCGGCTTGCGGTAGCCCTGACCATAGAGGTACTGGGCCGCCTGGCTCGCATCGGCAGCGGCGGAGAGTGAGAAATAGAAGGTGTTGTCGTTGACGATCGGCTTGTCCAGCTCGTTGAGCGCCAGCACCGGCACGGTCGGATTCGACTTGAGCAGCTCCTCCACCTGATCCTTGAGCAGGGGGCCGATGATCATGTTGGCCCCTTCCTGGATGGCCTGCTTGTAGAGGTCCCCCATCGCCTTGCCCTGGGTATCATAGAAGTTCAGGGTGAACTGGCTCTGATTTTCCTTGTAGGACATCAACATGCCGTTGCGGATGGCGGCGCCCTGGGCTTCCAGGTTGCCGGAGAGCGGCAGGAAGACGGCGATCTGCTGCAGCGAACCGTTGTCCGTGATAGCGAGATCCCCAAGGCCGGCAGGCATGTCGCTCTGGGCAGGGTGGTTAGGGAAGCTCTGCTTCCAGCCGGCAAGCTGGCGGGCCAGCTGGCTCGGCTGTGCCCCGAATTCGTTCACCAGCGCCGCAAGACGCAGCCAGCCGGTGGTCACATCGGGAGCTGGCTCCTCTTCGAGCGCCTGCAGGGTGGAGGGGGTCATGCTTTTCAGCAGTGACCAGATCTGCTGGTGATTGGTGGCCAGCTCATTCTTGGCCAGATAAGGTTCCAGCAGGATCAGCGACTTGGCCGCACCAAACTTGTTGTTGATGTCGAGCTGCAGCACCACACGCTGGCGGTACCAGTCCTTCTGGGTATCGGCATCCAGCACCACATCCGGCTTGCCTTCCAGCAGGATCAGCGCCTGGTTGGCGTTGCCCTGGGCGAGCAGCAGGTGTGCCTGCAGCAGTTGCAACTGCGCCTGCTGCTCCGGGCTCTTCGCCTGCTTCTGCAACTGCTGATACAGGGCGGCAGCCGGTTTGGCCTGGCCGAGCGCCAGATAGCTGCGCGCCGCCATCATCTGCCACACGAAGGCCTCTGCCGGTTTGGCGGGATCCACCTGCTCCAGATACCACTGGGCATTCTTGGTCAGATCCGAGAAGGCTGACGGCATGCCGGGTTGTCCGGAAGATTGATTGGGCTCCGACGCACAGGCGGCGAGCAGGACTGCCGCGAGTAGGATGCCGAAGAGTCGTGATACACTTAGCTGCTTTATAACCCGGTTCAAGTTCATTCCCCGACCAGTGTTGAAATTCTCCATAGTGTAAACGGGCCAATATGGCGACACAATTGTCGGGACACTCGGAGCTCCCATGAGTGACATCCCAACCCTGTATATAGTCCCCACTCCGATCGGCAATCTGGCCGACATCACCCAGCGAGCACTGGACGTGCTGCGCAGCGTCGATCTGGTGGCCGCCGAGGATACCCGGCATACCGGGATCCTGCTCAGCCACTACCAGATCTCGGTATCGACCTTTGCCCTGCACGATCACAACGAGCAGCAAAAGGCGGATGTGCTGATCGCCCGCATCAAGGAGGGCAAGAGCGTGGCCCTGGTCTCCGATGCGGGGACGCCGCTCATCAGCGACCCCGGTTATCACCTGGTCACCCGTTGTCGCGAAGCCGGGGTCAAGGTGGTGCCGCTGCCCGGTCCCTGCGCTGCCATCACGGCGCTGTCCGCCGCCGGGCTGCCCACCGACCGCTTCGCCTTCGAGGGTTTCCTGCCGGCCAAGGCCAAGGGGCGGGATGATCGCCTGCAAGCCGTCATCGAAGACACCCGCTCTCTGGTGTTCTACGAATCGCCGCGCCGGGTGCAGGATACCGTGGAAGCGATTGCTCGCATCCTTGGCGAGCGCCAGGTGGTGGTGTGCCGCGAGCTGACCAAGACCTTCGAGTCCATCCACGGTCTGCCCGCCTCCGAGATGCTGGCCTGGCTCGGAGAGGACGATAACCGTTGCCGCGGGGAGATCGTGCTGGTGGTCGCCGGTGCCAGCAAGGTGGATGACGAGTTGCCTGCGGAGGCGATCCGCACCCTGGGCCTGCTGGTCGGCGAGCTGCCCCTCAAGAAGGCTGCAGCCCTCACCGCCGAGATCCACGGGGTGAAGAAGAACGCCCTCTACAAATACGGTCTTGAGCACTATTAATTGCCGTAAACCGGAATTGACGGTTTACCCCGTCCGTCTCGCGAGGCTATAATCCGCGCCTCGGAGTTGGCTGGGCAATCGCTGCTTCGTCGTTGTGTCCCTCGGGACAGACGGGCGGAGGGGAGGAAAGTCCGGGCTTCACAGGGCAGGGTGCCAGGTAACGCCTGGGGGGCGCGAGCCTACGACCAGTGCAACAGAGAGCAGACCGCCGATGGCCCGCAAGGGATCAGGTAAGGGTGAAAGGGTGCGGTAAGAGCGCACCGCGCGACTGGCAACAGTTCGTGGCACGGTAAACTCCACCCGAAGCAAGACCAAATAGGCCCCTATTGGCGCGGCCCGCGTTGGGGGCGGGTAGGTTGCTTGAGCCAGCGAGCGATTGCTGGCCTAGAGGAATGATTGCTACCCGGGGCAACCCGGTACAGAACCCGGCTTACAGGCCGACTCCGACCTCTTTCCTGAAGAGCCTTGCGATTTATCGCAAGGCTCTTTTTATTAACCATAAAGTACTGCCTCGGTTGACTCGTGATATTTACTGTTGGGCTAGCTATGTTTAATACCAATCAGATTAAAGATGTGATCTAATTGCTCTATTCTGGTTTCACTGTACTCAGTATGTCCGATCCAATCGATTTCTTGGCCCTCGCCAAGGCAGAAACCAACGCCAGGAAACGCATGCGATTCCTGGCGTTAGCACACT
>NZ_JALIHH010000264.1:0-379 GCF_022869435.1 Aeromonas sp. LsrichE-8G | reverse complement strand
TCATGTACAGGATCTTTAGCGCCAACCAATTGAAATAGATATAAAAAAGGCTTCGTTTGTGATCTAATTTTATCGCCAAACAAAATCAACACGCGCGAAGCCTATGACCATTATTAATGCTAATCACTATCTGGAGCAACTCCTGGCTCCCGCCGCACTCGAGCGCATTGCTCGGCTCTGCAAGTTTTGTCTGCGTCAGCGCGCCATTACCCCTGCCATGCTCGTACCTGCACTGTTGCGGGCCATGGGGGGCGACCAGGTCAATGACATTGCCAGCTTACACCGTCATTTCAATGCCTTGCAGCTGACGAAAGAGCATCAGGTTTCTTACAAACCGTTTCACAATCAGCTGCGTAAAGAGAGCTTTGCCCTGTTTATG
>NZ_JALIHH010000263.1:0-293 GCF_022869435.1 Aeromonas sp. LsrichE-8G | reverse complement strand
TCATCATTGAGGTCATCAGCACAGATCCCGGGGCCAATCAGGCGCTCAACCGGCTTGTTAGCGAAGAATTGCGGGAACATGTGCAGGGTGCTGCTGTGAAAGCCGAGGCCGTTCACTATCATGGCGACCAAGGCTTCACCATGTGAAACCTTGAAAGGCGGGGTTTTGGGGAGCAAGGCATCGATCATGCGGGCAATGCCCAGTTCCTGGCAGAGTGCGGCGACCAAACCAAGGTGATCGAGGTTACGGATCGAGATAGCGGGTGCGGCCATGATGATCTACCTGCAAAAGAG
>NZ_JALIHH010000262.1:0-304 GCF_022869435.1 Aeromonas sp. LsrichE-8G | reverse complement strand
TACTGGTGCTGCTCATGCAGTTTTCTCCGCAAGATTTTGGTTATCAGCGCAGCCGTTGGTGTACTGAACTATTGGCTATAAAAATCAATCGGTTAACAGGGCTCAATGTGGCAGCCTCCACGCTCCGCCGATGGTTACCTCGTATGGGCATTGTCTGGCGCAGGCCCGTGCCGACCTTGCGGATAAAAGACCCAGCCTATCAGGAAAAAATGGCGAATATCGACGCCGCGCTGGCCCGCTGTGATGCCGATAATCCGGTGTTTTATGAGGATGAAGTCGATATAGACCTCAATCCCAAATTAGG
>NZ_JALIHH010000033.1:0-41804 GCF_022869435.1 Aeromonas sp. LsrichE-8G | reverse complement strand
AGGCGGCTCAATGAATTGCTGAATTAACTGCTGCAACTTAAAAGTTGCTTTGGTCACTTCATCAGACATTGATATCAAAAATTGTTTTTGATGCTCGATGCTGTGAGTGCCCACACAGATTGCTTGATTCAAATTGTTAAAGAGCGACGCAGCTTTTGGCTGCTGCGGGAGTGGCATTCTACTCAACCGCCTTCTCGAGTCAAGCCTTATTTTCAAAGGCTTTTCGAGGCTACCGACCGGCTTGTTTGCGTTGCCGCTTGCCGTGTCGATGGAGGCGCATTATAGGGAGCGAATTCGTTCTGGCAAGGAGATAATTGCAAAAAGATGGCTTTCATCGTTCAACCGCTTACAAAGCGACCACGACGATGAATTAATGCACGAAAAGGGTCTGCAGATTGGTATTCCGGATGCTGTATTGAGGCCGGCAGGTTGACAGATCAAGCTTGTATCAGTTTGGCTTTCCCTTGCAGCACAACCATGATGATCGGCTTTCCGCCTTCGGGTAACATAGCGCCCCTTTGCGATTCTCACACTCTTGGGCTTTGGAGAGTTTAATGCCTTTTGCACTTGGCCAGCGTTGGATTAGTGATACAGAGACGGATCTGGGTTTGGGGACTGTCGTTGCTGTTGAAGGACGCATGGTTACCCTGTTGTTTCCGGCTACCGGTGAAAACCGTATGTATGCCAAAGAAGAGGCACCGGTCACCCGGGTCAGCTTCAATGTGGGCGATCAGATAGCCAGCCACGAAGACTGGACCATGACGGTCGATGAAGTGCAGGAGAAAGATGGCCTGCTTATATATGTAGGTGTTCGCACCGACAATGGTGAGCCGATTGCCCTCAAGGAAGTGTTTCTCAACAACTTCATCAAGTTCAACAAGCCGCAGGATCGCCTGTTCGCCGGCCAGATTGACCGGATGTCCCGCTTTACCCTGCGCTACGAAGCGCTGGTCAACCAGCACCAGCGTCGCCGCAACCCGACTCGCGGCCTGGCTGGCGGGAAAGTCAGTCTGATCCCGCACCAGCTCTACATCGCCCATGAAGTGGGTCACCGCTACGCCCCGCGCGTATTGCTGGCAGACGAGGTGGGTCTGGGCAAGACCATCGAAGCAGGCATGATCATTCACCAGCAGTTGCTCTCCGGCCGCGCCCATCGGGTGCTGATCCTGCTGCCCGAAACGCTCCAGCACCAGTGGCTGGTCGAGATGCTGCGCCGTTTCAACCTGCACTTCTCCCTGTTTGACGAGGAGCGCTGCATCGAGGCGTTCGCCGATGCGGAGAACCCCTTCGAGACCGAACAGCTGGTGATCTGTAGCCTCGACTTCCTGCGCAAGAAGCGTCGTCGCTTCGAACAGGTACTGGAAGCCGAGTGGGATCTGCTGGTTGTCGATGAAGCGCACCATCTGGAGTGGAGCGAAGAGGCGCCGAGCCGTGCCTATGAAATGGTGGAAGCGCTGGCCGAACAGGTGCCGGGCGTGCTGCTGCTGACCGCAACCCCGGATCAGCTGGGCCACCAGAGCCACTTTGCCCGTCTGCGCCTGCTCGACCCCGAGCGTTTCTACGACTACGACGCCTTCCTCGCCGAGGAGCAGGCCTATGGTCAGGTTGCCAGCGCCGCGCAAGAGCTGCTGGATGGCGAGACCCTGAGCGATGAAGCCAGGCAGATCCTCGCCAGCCAGCTGGATGGGCTGGATCTCACTGATGCGGCCGCCCGTCAGCAGGCAGTTGCCAAGCTGCTGGATCAGCATGGCACCGGCCGGGTGCTGTTCCGTAACAGCCGCGCCAATATTCAGGGCTTCCCGGAGCGCCACCTCAACGTCTACCCCATGCCGCTGCCGGAGCAGTACAAGACCGCCATCAAGGTGATGGGCATGATGGGTGGCAATGGCGGCGATCTGCAGACCCGTGCCCTGCGCTACCTCTATCCCGAGAAGATCTTCCAGCAGTTCGAAGGCGACAACGCTACCTGGACCCAGTTCGACCCGCGCGTCGAATGGTTGCTGGAACTGCTGCTCTCCGCCCGTCAGCAGAAGGTGCTGGTGATCTGCTCCGAAGCAGCCACCGCCATCGCCCTGGAAGAGGCGCTGCGCACACGTGAAGGGATCCGTGGCGCCGTGTTCCACGAAGGGATGTCGATCCTCGAGCGGGACAAGGCCTCCGCCTATTTCGCTCAAGCTGAGGGGGGCGCTCAGGTGCTGCTCTGCTCCGAGATCGGCTCAGAAGGTCGCAACTTCCAGTTTGCCAGCCATCTCGTGCTGTTCGATCTGCCACTCAACCCGGATCTGCTGGAACAGCGTATCGGCCGACTGGATCGTATCGGTCAGCAGAATACCGTCGAGATCCACGTTCCCTATCTGGAAGGGACTGCCCAGTGCGCCCTGCTGCTCTGGTATCACGATGGTCTGGATGCATTCGAGCAGACCTGCCCGACGGCCCGCCCGGTGTTCGAAGCGGTACGTGAGGAGCTGTTCGAGCTGCTGGCCGCCAACACCGGCGAGCAGGGCCCCCTCGACGCCCTGCTGGTCAAGACCCGCGAACTGCACGAGCCGCTCAAGGCCCGGCTGGAACAGGGTCGCGATCGCCTGCTGGAAATCCACTCCAGCGGTGGCGAGGCCGCCCAGCAGCTGGTCGAGAAGCTCGCCGCCGAAGATGACGACACCGGCATGATCTCCTTCGCCCTCAAGATGTTCGACGAGATCGGCGTCAACCAGGATGATCGTGGTGAAAATGCGCTGGTGCTGACTCCCGGGGATCACATGCTGGTGCCGAGCTTCCCGGGCCTGCCGCAAGACGGCATGACCATCACCTTCGATCGCAACACCGCCCTGTCGCGGGATGACATGGCGCTGCTCTCCTGGGATCACCCCATGATGCGCGGCGGTATCGACCTGATCCTGGGTTCCGAGATCGGTGCCACCTCGGTGGCACTGCTCAAGAACAAGGCTCTGCCGGTCGGCTCCATCCTGCTTGAGCTGATCTTCGTTGCCGAGTCTGCGGCCCATCCCCAGCTCTACCGTTTCATGCCGCCGACGCCGATCCGTCTGCTGATGGACAAGAACGGCCAGAATCTGGGAGAGAAGGTGGCGTTTGATGCCTTCAACCGCCAGCTGACACCGGTCAACCGCCACCTTGGCAGCAAGCTGGTTACCGCATCCCAGCCGGTGATCCACGGCCTGATTGGCAAGGGCGAGGTCATTGCCAACGAACTGAAAGCCGGGATTGTAGACAAGGCCCGTGCCCAGATGGCGCAGACCCTGCAGCAGGATCTGGACAGGCTGGAGGCACTCAAGGCGGTCAACCCGAATGTGCGCGACAGCGAACTGGATTATCTGCGCAATTTGCAGGCAGAATTGCACCACCTGATCGACCAGACCCAACTCAAGCTGGATGCCATCCGCTTTATTGTGGTTACCCATAACTGACAAGGTAGCGACCGACAGCGGCCAGACCCAGCTCAAACTGGATACACAAGGCCGCTTTGTCGTGGTTACCCATAACTGATGGGGGCTTGCCCCCGCTTTGACCCAAGATGCGAGACGCTATGTTTGTATACTCCCCGCCCCTGGAACCCTGGCTCGATATCCTGTTCAAGGACAAGGACATCATGGTGGTCAACAAGCCCACTGGCCTGCTGAGCGTCCCCGGGCGCGGCCCCGAGAATGAAGACAGCGTGCTCCATCGGGTCAAGCAGCAGCACCCAAAGGCGGCGGCTGCCCATCGCCTCGACATGGCGACCACCGGCGTGCTGGTGATCCCGCTCAACCCCAACTCCCACCGGGAGCTGAGCCGGCAATTCCGCGAGCGGGAGACCGAGAAGCACTACCTCGCCTGGGTGTGGGGTGAACCGGCGCTGGATGCAGGTGAAGTGGATCTGCCGCTCTGCGTCGACTGGCCCAACCGGCCGAAGCAGAAGGTGGATTTTGAGGAGGGGCGTCATGCCCTCACCCTGTGGCAAAAGCTGAAGGTGGAGAACGGCAACAGCCTGATCAAGCTGACCCCGATTACCGGTCGCTCCCATCAACTGCGGGTACACATGCTGGAGCTGGGTCACCCCATCCTCGGCGACAACCTCTACGCCAACCCGGATGCGCTGGCGGCTGCACCGCACCTTTATCTTCATGCGGCCAGCCTGACCATCAGCCACCCCAGAAGCGGCGAGCGGATGACCTTCGAGGCACCGGCCCCTTTCCCGGTCTGAGCCTGGCAGATAACAGCCCAATAAAAAGAAAGCCCCCATCGAGAGATGGGGGCTTTTTTATCGCTCAGACGCGGATATCGATCTTGCTTCCGAGGGAAGCACTGGCCGATGTCGGCGCAGCCGGAGCGGATTGCGCTGCTGTTTCCAGCAGTTTCAGTGCGGATTCGCCTTCCTGGGTCTGCTGCTTTTTGGCCAGGCTGGCCACCATCAGTGCAGAACCGAACGACGCATTTGCAGAACTAGAAATATCCATTGTGTACCTCCTGCCAAGAGACTATCGGCCGGGCCCGGTGAGACATGAGCCATATCGTTCAACGCAGATATGCCTTGTCCGGCGAGCGCCGGGCCAACCAGCGCTCTTCCATCTCCAGCAATGTCTGATAGGCCTTTTCAGCATGCTCCGGGCGACTGAACAGATATCCCTGCCCATACAGATGTATGTCGGTCAATGAACGCAGCACATCGAGCTGCCCCTGAGTCTCGATCCCTTCACATACCAGTTTCTTGCCAAGCATGGAGCCCATACGGCAGATGTTGGCGACCAGTTCGGCCGCCTCGATCGAGGTGTCGATACCCTGGATGAAGGACCTGTCTATCTTCACCTTGCTCACCGGCAGCTTCTGCAGATAGCTGAGGGAGGAGTAGCCGGTGCCGAAGTCGTCAAGGGCCAGATGTACCCCTTGCTGGCTGAGATCCTGCATCAACTGCAGCGAGTTCTTGACCTCGCGCATGGTGGTGTCTTCCGTCACCTCCAGCACCAGGCTGGATGCGGGAATATGGTGCTCCATCAGCGCTCTGGCCACCAGCTTCAAGAGGTTGCGCTGGTACATGCCCGGGGAGATGTTCACGCACATCTGCAAGTCCACCAAACCCAGGTGCTGCCACTGATGCAGTTGTTCACATGCGGTATTCAATACCCAGCCACCCAGTTTCTCGGCCAGCTGGAACTCTTCCGCCACCTGGATCACCTCGTTGGGGGGAATAAAGCCAAGCTCGGGATGGCGCCAGCGCAGCAGCGCCTCCACGGCTTCACAGCGGCCACTTTCCAGATTGACGATGGGCTGGTAATAGAGCTCGAGCGCATTGTGCTCCAGCGCCATCACCATGTCAGACGCAAGATGCTTGCGCCTGGCCGTCTCGTTGAGCAGGGAACTGTCATAGATGACATAGGGAACATGGGTCTTGCGGCTGTGAGAGAGGGCCTGCTCCGCCCGGCTGAGCAACTCCTGGGTCTGGTTGCTGTCGGTCGGGAAGAAGGCGATACCAATACCGACCTCAAGCCGGAAAGGGTAGTTGTCGATGATGATGTCTTGCTTGATGGAGTGGAGCACTCTGGCCACGAGCTCCCTGACCTGACGAAGATCGCTCCCCTCCCGTTGCAGCATGGCAAGCTGATCTCCCCCCAAACGCGCCACCCACTCCCCGTTTTCGCACAGGGCGCGCAGCCGCTTTGCCACCTCCTGCAGCAGGAGGTCCCCTGTGTTGTAGCCAAACTTGCTGTTGATATCACGAAAGTCGTTGATGTCGACCAGCACCAGTCCGAAGGAGGTGTCACGGGTGACATAGGCATCCATCTTTTCCAGCAGCGCCAGCCGGTTGGCGAGCCCGGTGAGGGGATCGATCCTAGCGGTCCTGAAATGGCGCCTGGCTTCTCGCACCAGCAGGCCGCTGAGCAGAATGACGGACACCACCAGCCCCGACACCATGAACAACAGGGCATTGCGCAACTGGCCAAAACGCGCGTCGTTGCCCGTATAGACGTTGATGTTGTTCTGCATGACGGAAGCAAGAGAGTAAGAGAGGGGTTCCTGCAAGGGCGCCAGTGTCATCATGACTTGCTGGTAATCCGGCGTCCCCGGTTTGAGCCTGACCAAATCAGGCTCCAGCTTGCGGATGCTGCTTTCGGTCAGTTTCACCAGCCGCAGCGTCTTCGGATTGTCCGCGAGGCTTTTTCTCAATTGGCCGCTCAGGAGAATGGGGGTACGACTCCAGAGAATGTCATAGCGGAGCAGCAGGGCTTCCTGGTCTATGCCGCCATAGTGGTAAATCTCGACGGCATTGAGAAAGCGGCCCAGCTCGAGCTGCAACTGCATCAATGCCCAGGAGACGTCATAGGTGTACTTCTCCATCACCCGGGTCGCATTTTGTATCTGCACCAGGCAATAGAGGGTGCTACCCGTGAACAACAGAATGGATAGATAAAGAACGCCGAGTAAGGGCCAGGCCCTGGTCTTCGCTTTCACCCAGTACTCCCGTAAACCACCGTTTTTACTGCTGAATGTCGATCGCACTCAGTTGCCAGATCATCATGTCGGTGAACTCGGAACGCCTGAGTTCGGGATGCTGATCCAGTGGCAGGATAAACCAGAGCGGCCCCTTGTCACGTACCCGCATGGTCATCCCGTCATCCTGCCAGGCCAGGATAGGATCGTATTGCTTGACCTTATCCCAGTTGATCCGGATCTGGAAACTGTTCAGGGCGGTGAGCGTGATGCTCTTGCCGTTGGCCTTCACCTCAGTCAGCACGTCCGCCAGTTTCGGCCCCACGTATTTGTGCGGTTTGTCCACCCAGGGATTGCTCGTCACCACCTCATGCTGCGGCAGCGCCTGGATCATGGCCATATCGAACAGCACCTCTCCATCTGCCGGATCGGCAGGATCCAGATTCCCCGTCACCTTGAGAATGACCGGCCCCTGTGGTGTCGCCTGCGCCATGCCCGGCAAGGCCAGGGAAAGGAGTAACGGGAGAAGCCCTAAGTATCGCATGTTCACCTCAGATCATTTCACTATCAACAACTTCAGCTTAGTAGCACTAAAAAAAACGGCCCGCAAAAGCGAGCCGTTTGATGACTTGACGGGATTACATCATACCCATACCGCCCATGCCACCCATATCAGGCATGGCAGGTGCATCTTTCTTCGGCAGCTCGGAGATCATGCACTCTGTGGTGATCATCAGGCCAGCGACGGACGAGGCGAACTGCAGGGCAGAACGGGTTACCTTGGTGGGATCCAGGATACCCATGGCCAGCATGTCGCCGTATTGTTCGGTGTAGGCGTTGTAACCGTAGTTGCCTTCACCGTTCTTCACGGCATTGGCGATGACGGAGGCTTCTTCGCCGGCGTTGATGACGATTTGACGCAGCGGGGCTTCCATGGCGCGCAGGGCAACCTTGATGCCGACGTTCTGGTCTTCGTTGTCACCACGCAGCGAGGCCAGCTTGGCAGCAACGCGCACCAGCGCTACACCACCACCGGCAACCACGCCTTCTTCCACGGCTGCGCGAGTGGCGTGCAGGGCATCGTCAACACGGGCTTTCTTCTCTTTCATTTCAACTTCAGTGGCAGCACCCACCTTGATCACGGCAACACCGCCGGCCAGCTTGGCCACGCGCTCTTGCAGCTTCTCACGGTCGTAATCGGAAGAGGTCTCTTCGATCTGCTGACGGATCTGGGCCACGCGGCTTTCGATCAGGGCAGCATCACCCACGCCATCGATGATGGTGGTGTTCTCTTTGGTGATGACGATGCGCTTGGCACGGCCCAGATCTTCCAGGGTCGCTTTTTCCAGCTCCATGCCCACTTCTTCGGAGATCACGGTACCACCGGTCAGGATGGCGATATCCTGCAGCATGGCCTTGCGGCGATCACCGAAGCCCGGCGCCTTGACGGCGGCCACTTTCACGATGCCACGCATGGTGTTGACCACCAGGGTCGCCAGTGCTTCGCCTTCCACGTCTTCGGCCACGATGATCAGCGGTTTGCCCGCCTTGGCCACACCTTCCAGCACCGGCAGCATTTCGCGGATGTTGGAGACTTTCTTGTCCACCAGCAGGATGAAGGGGTCATCCAGTTCGACGGAGCCGGTTTCCGGCTTGTTCACGAAGTAAGGGGAGAGGTAGCCGCGGTCGAACTGCATGCCTTCTACCACCGCCAGCTCGTCTTCCAAGCCCTGACCATCTTCCACGGTGATGACGCCGTCACGACCGACCTTGTCCATGGCTTCGGCAATCAGCTTGCCGACCTTCTCGTCGGAGTTGGCGGAGATGGTGCCTACCTGGGCGATGGCATTGTTGTCGGCACAAGGGGTGGACAGAGCTTGCAGCTCGGCAACGGCAGCCACAACGGCCTTGTCGATACCACGCTTCAGATCCATGGGATTCATGCCGGCGGCAACGGCCTTCAGGCCTTCGTTGACGATGGCTTGAGCCAGTACGGTGGCAGTGGTGGTACCGTCACCGGCGGCATCATTGGCCTTGGAAGCGACTTCCTTGACCATCTGGGCACCCATGTTCTGGAACTTGTCTTCCAGTTCGATTTCACGGGCAACGGAGACGCCATCCTTGGTGATGGTCGGGGCGCCGAAGGACTTGTCCAGCACCACGTTGCGGCCTTTCGGGCCCAGGGTCACCTTGACGGCATCGGCCAGGATGTTGACGCCTTCCAGCATTTTGATGCGAGCTTCGTTGCCAAACTTAACTTCTTTAGCTGCCATGTTCTTCAATCCTTAAATCAATTCGGGAAAAGAGGGAGGGTGATTACTCTTCGACAATCGCCAGGATGTCGGTCTCGGACAGGATCAGTACGTCCTGGCCATCCAGCTTTTCGGTCTTCACGCCGTAGCCTTCGTTGAAGATCACCTTGTCACCCACCTTGACGGCCAGTGCTTTGACATCCCCATTGTCCAGAATTCGACCAGTCCCCACGGCAAGAACTTCACCACGGGTGGACTTCTGGGCCGCAGTGCCAGTCAAGACGATGCCGCCAGCGGATTTGGCTTCAGCTTCGATGCGCTTGATGATGACGCGGTCGTGCAGTGGACGAATTTTCATCGATAACTCTCCCAAAATGAGTCTCTGTGTTGCTTGAGGAATGGCCGCAATCGGCCAAATTTGTCATGCCCCTGATCTGGGGCAACAGGGCTAGCCCTTCAAGGGCAAATACAAAAAAAATATTTTCACGTACTATGAACACCTTCGATGGATCACCCATCCCCAATCAGGAAGGCGGATGGAGACGGCCAGCATTCAGGCCCAAAGCACCTAGAGACTCTGCCTTGAGCCGACCCAACCCCATGCTGACCGCCCCCATGACGCCCATGCTGCTGCGCATGACGGGCCCCATGATCCTGGGCATCATCGCCATCCTGGCCTTCAACCTGGTCGATACCTTCTTCATCGGCATGCTGGGTACCCAGGCGCTGGCCGCCATCAGCTTCACCTTCCCGGTCACCTTCGTGGTCACCTCCCTGACCATGGGGCTGGGCGCGGGCCTGTGCGCCCTGCTCGGTCATGCCCTGGGGCAGGGTCGCCACGACGAGGCAGCCCGCATCACCACAGACTGCCTGTTCCTCGCCGTCATCCTGGTGAGTCTGCTCGCCGGGCTGGGGGCAATGACCATTACTCCTCTGTTCACCCTGCTGGGGGCCAGCCCCGAGCTCATCTCCCTCATCCACGATTACATGCTCATCTGGTATCTGACCGTCCCCATGCTGGTCGTGCCCATGGTCGGCAATGCGGCCATCCGGACCACGGGGGATACCAAGACCCCCAGTCTGGTGATGGGGGTCGCCGGTCTGGTCAACGGCGTGCTGGATCCTCTGCTCATCTTCGGGCCGGGCCCCTTCCCTGAGTGGGGCATTCGGGGAGCCGCCATCGCCACTTCCCTCTCCTGGCTGATGGCCATGCTGGTCAGCCTCTATATATTGCGCCACCGCGAGGGCCTGCTGCGCTGGCGCCTCTCCCCGCGCCCGCAGTTGCTGGCCCACTGGCGCGCCCTGCTCCATGTGGCGGTGCCCGCATCGTTTACCAACATGCTCAACCCACTGGCCAACGCCGTGTTGATGATCATTTTCGCCGGGCTCGGAACCGAGGTGGTCGCCGCCTACGGCGCGGCATCCCGGGTCGAGGCCTTGCTGCTCATCGTGATGATGGCGCTCTCTTCCGTGCTGGCCCCCTTCATCTCGCAGAACTGCGGCGCCGGGAATCCGGCCCGAGCCAAGGCCGCCCTGCTGCTCTGCATGCGCTTTGCCCTGATATTTCAGCTTGGGGTCTACGTGCTGACCTGGCTTCTCGCCCCCTTCATCGCCGATCTGTTCAGCGATCATCCGCAAGTGGTGCGCCTCATCGTGCTCTATCTGCATCTGGTCCCCATCGGCTACGGCTTTCAGGGCATGGTGATGCTGCTGGCCTCGGCCCTCAACGGCGTCAGGGCATCGGCGGTGTCACTGCTGATAAACGGCATCAGACTGTTTGTCTTCTTGCTGCCAGGGGCCTGGCTGGGGGCAAAACTGGGGGGAGAACAGGGGATCTATCTGGGGATGCTGCTGGCGAACCTGGCCGCCGGATTGCTGGCATGGGGGTATGCCCGCCACAGATTCGAGCGGCTGTGCCATCAGGGGAGATCCTGACGGCACAGCCCGAGGCTCGCGATTACTCTTTGCGTTCGAACTCCCCTTCGATGGTGTTGCCACCCCCTCGCGGGGATTGTCCGGGCCTGTCATCGCCGGGACCCGGCTCGAACGGCTGCTGGCGAGCCTGGAAGCCCCCCATCGGCATCCTGAACTGATTGCTGCCAATCAGCTTGTCGGCCAGCATGTTGCGCAGCCAGGGCTGCAGCAGCAGGATGCCGACAATATCGCTCACAAACCCCGGGATAATCAGCAGCAAGCCCGCCAACGCCAGCATCATGCCACCCATCACCTCGCGGCCGGGCATCTCCCCCAGCTGCATCTTCTGCTGGGCAGTGAGCAGGGTCTTGATCCCCTCGCTGCGCACCAGCGACGATCCCAGCACGGCGGTCAGCACCAACAAGCCAACGGTCGGCAAGGCCCCGATCACGGAGCCCACCTTGATCATGACGGTGAGCTCCAGCAATACCAGCCCGACCAACAACAGTAACAACTTGCCCATAGCAACCTCGGAGCGATGAATGAATGGACCCGGGGTGTCCGGTCGGCAGCCGCACATCGCTGATGCTGACGCGCCGGGTTCAGGTCTTCTGACATTAAAATGGGGTTGCTTGATCATTTTTCAAGCCTCTCCTGCCGCAGGCCCCGGAATACGGATAAATATTTGTCCGCCCAACTGGGATTGAGGTGGTTGTTCTGTCAAAGTTAATCGCCCGATTGCAATATCTGTTTAATGACCACAAGAAATTTGAGGTTGCCTCAAATTTAGTGATCCAGGTCTAATACCGGATACCTCAATTGGGGTAACATCAACACCAGTCATTGCACAGGGAGCAACTGGCTCCCAACTGCCCCACCCGATGTGTGGTGCTTCAGGATGAAATGTGCGTAGGGAAATCGCGACCACTCGGTGAGGATCGTTTCCATTTATTTGATTTCTGAGGCATAACAATGAGCGACATCAAGAACGTCCGCATTGAAGAAGACCTGCTGGGCACCAAAGAAGTTTCCAACGACCTCTACTACGGCGTGCACACCCTGCGCGCTGTTGAAAACTTCAAGATCAGCACTCAGAAGATTTCTGACGTTCCCGAGTTTGTTCGTGGCATGGTCCTGACCAAGAAGGCGGCTGCACTGGCCAACGGTGAGCTGGGCACCATCCGTCCCGAGATCGCAGACAAGATTGTCGAAGCCTGCGACCTGATGCTGAACACCGGCAAGTGCTTCGATCAGTTCCCGGTCGATGTCTATCAGGGCGGCGCCGGTACCTCCGTCAACATGAACACCAACGAAGTGCTGGCCAACATCGCCCTCGAGCTGATGGGACTTGAAAAGGGTCGCTACGACGTCATCAACCCCAACGATCACGTCAACAAGTGCCAGTCCACCAACGATGCCTACCCCACCGGTTTCCGCGTGGCCGTGGTCAACAGCACCGACACCACCCTGCACGCTCTGGAAGCCCTCATCGCGGCCTTCGATGTCAAAGCCAAGGAATTCAAACATATCCTGAAAATGGGCCGTACCCAGTTGCAGGACGCCGTGCCCATGACCCTGGGTCAGGAGTTCCACGCCTTCGCCGTCACCCTGCGTGAAGAGATCAAATCCATCAAGCGTTGCCAGGAGCTGCTGCTGGAAGTGAACCTGGGCGCCACCGCCATCGGTACCGGTCTGAACACCCCGCCCGAGTACTCCGGTCTTGCCATCAAGCGTCTGGCCGAGATCACCGGTCGTGCCTACGTGCCGGCAGAGGACCTCATCGAAGCGACCTCCGACTGCGGCGCCTATGTGATGCTGCACGGTGCGGTCAAGCGTCTGGCCATGAAGCTCTCCAAGATCTGTAATGACTTGCGTCTGCTCTCCTCCGGCCCGCGCACCGCGCTCAAAGAGATCAACCTGCCGGAAATGCAGGCTGGCTCCTCCATCATGCCGGCCAAGGTCAACCCGGTCATTCCGGAAGTGGTCAACCAGTCCTGCTTCAAGGTATTCGGCAACGACGTCACCATCACCTTCGCCGCCGAGGCCGGTCAGCTGCAGCTGAACGTCATGGAGCCGGTGATTGGTCAGGCCATGTTCGAATCCCTGAGCCTGATGGAAAAAGCCTGCATCTCCCTGCGCGAGAAGTGCGTGGAAGGCATCACCGCCAACCCGGACATCTGCATGAACCACGTGCTGAACTCCATCGGCATCGTGACCTACCTGAACCCCTTCATCGGTCACCATGAAGGCGACATCGTCGGCAAGATCTGTGCCCAAACCGGCAAGAACGTCCGCGAAGTCGTGCTGGAACGCGGCCTGCTGACCGCCGAACAGCTGGACGAGATCCTCTCCATCGAGAACCTGATGAACCCGCAATACAAAGCCAAGCGTTACACCCGCGAAGCCACCGTATAAGCGAGCAGATGGGCCGGGGTTATCCCGGCCCATTTAAAGTCAATTCCCGAGCGGTCTCTCCACAGCCCCATCGGGAATTGGCTTTTCAGCCTAATAAAACCTAAAAAAACTGGAAAATGGAGTGTTCGCTATGATTGGAATCGAGTTACTTGTCGTGCTCGCCGCTATCTATCTGGGGGCCCGGATAGGCAGCATCGGTATCGGCTTTGCCGGTGGTCTTGGGGTACTGGTACTGACCTGGGGGCTGGGCATGCCCATCCCGAGCGATCAGCTGGTGACCTATCTCCCGTGGGACGTGATCATGATCATCGCGTCCGTCATCTGCGCCATTGCCTGTATGCAGCTGGCTGGCGGGATGGATTATCTGGTGCACCTGGCCGAAAAAGCCCTGCGCAAGAATCCCAAGCACATCACCTTCGCCGCGCCGGTCGTCACCTACCTGATGACCATGCTGGCCGGTACCGGTCACACCGCCTTCTCCACCCTGCCGGTGATCGCCGAAGTGGCCAAGGAGCAGGGCATTCGCCCCTCCCGTCCGCTCTCCATCGCGGTCGTTGCCTCCCAGATTGCCATCACCGCCTCCCCCATCTCGGCGGCCGTGGTCGCCTTCTCCGGCATGCTGGAGCCGCTTGGCGTCGACTACCTGACCCTGCTGGCCATCTGCATCCCGTCCAGCTTCATCGCCTGTCTGCTGGGGGCCTTCATCGCCAACCTGCTGGGCAAGCCACTGGATCAGGACGAAGTCTATCTGGAGCGCAAAGCCAAGGGACTCATCAAGCTGCGCGGTACCAGCCAGGTTGAGATCAAGCCTTATGCCAAGCTCTCCGTCGGCATCTTCGTCGCCTCCATCGTGGCCGTGATGGCCTATGCCACCGCCATCTCCGGCAACGTCGGCCTCATCAGCAGCCCGCCGATCCCCCGCGATGGCGCCATCATGGGCATCATGCTCTCCGCCGCTACCCTGATGGTCCTGTTCTGCAAACTGGACGCGGCCCAGATCACCAACATGCCGACCTTCAAGTCCGGTATGTCCGCCTGTATCTGCGTGCTGGGCGTAGCCTGGCTGGGCAACGTCTTCGTGAAGGGCAACATGGTCGAGATCCAGGCGTTCGCCGGCGATCTGCTGAGCCAATACAGCTGGCTGCTGGCCGTGGTGCTGTTCTTCTCCTCCATGCTGCTCTACTCGCAAGGTGCCACCACCAAGGCCCTGATGCCTGCCGCCCTGGCACTGGGTGTCAGCCCGCTGGCGGCCATCGCCTCCTTCGCCGCCGTGAGCGCCCTGTTCGTGCTGCCGACCTACCCGACCCTGCTGGCCGCGGTCGAGATGGACGACACCGGCTCCACCCGCATCGGCAAGGCCGTGTTCAACCACCCCTTCTTCATCCCGGGTGTGGCCACCATTGCCATGGCTGTGGCGCTCGGCTTCTTCTTCGGTGGTCTCATCCTCTGACCGGTGAACCACCCCATGCAAAACGGCCCGAACGGGCCGTTTTTTTATGCCAGGCCACCGCCGGGCTCCCATGAAAAAGCCGCTCCCGGGAGCGGCTTTCGTCATCTTGGCGGCATCCTCAGGCCGTGGTCTGGCGGGTACCGAAATAGTCAGCCAGGAAGTCGTCGAACGACAGACTGTCACTGCGTTCCCGCTCCCGCTGCTTGGCCAGGGAGTCCCGTGCCTCGCCGGCAAAGTAGGCCTCGTCCCAGTACTGCAGCTCGCCGGCCAGCATCTCTTCCCGGTAGCGGCTCGCCAGCGCATCGCCGAAGCAGCCGTTGTCCTGACCGCTTGAAAGCAACTGCTTGAGCAGGCGGGCGGAGTAGGTCTGCTCGGGGTCGAGCAGCTTCTCACGGTGCATCGCCAGCGTCTCGCGATAGCGGTTGCGACCACAGCAGCGATCCAGCAGCGCTGCGACCTCGGCCAGCTCGTCGAACAGCTTGAGGCCGTACTCCTTGAGGCCGATGGCATTGCCCTGCTCATCTTCAAGCGTCAGGCCGGGGCGACGCCCCTCCAGCACCACCTTGTTCTGGTTGCGGCGGTTGCGGGCAACCTCGTCATCCGAGAGCACGGGGGAAGGGCGCAACAGGCACCAGACCAGGAAGAGATCGAAGAAGCGGATCTGATCCACCTCGATACCGAACGGGGTGAAAGGATTGACGTCCACCGTGCGCAACTCGATGTATTCGATGCCGCGCTGCTCCAGCGCATCCGAGGGCTTCTCGCCGCTGCGGGGGGTACGCTTGGGGCGGATCGGCGCGTAGAGCTCGTTTTCCAGCTGCAGCACGTTGTCGTTGAGCTGGCGGTACTCGCCGTTCACCTTGACCCCTATCCTGGCGAAGTCGGGATCATGGGTGTTGATGGCCCGGCGCAGACTGCTCACATAGGCGGGCAGGCTGTCATGACTGATCTTGAGCCCCGCCTGGGCGCTGTTGGTGTAACCGAGATCGGACAGGCGCAGAGCCGTGGCATAGGGCAGGTAAAGGGTGCCCTTGCCGGTCTTCTGGAACGGCAGGCTGCTCTTGCGCCCCTTGAGGAAGGAGTCGCAGATGGCAGGAGACGCGCCGAACAGATAGGGCACCAGCCAGCCGAAGCGGTAGACGTTGCGAATAAGCCCCATGTACTTGTCGGAGATGAAGCGCTGGCTGCAGCAGCCCTCTCCCACCAGATCCTGCCACTCGCACCAGAAGCTGTCCGGCATGGAGAAGTTGAAGTGCACCCCGGCGATCACCTGCATCAGGCTGCCGTAGCGGTTCTTCAGCCCCTGGCGATAGAGGGTCTTCATCCGCCCGATGTTGGAACTGCCGTACTGGGCCAGGCGGATGCTCTCCTCGTCACCGACGAAGCAGGGCATGGAGAGGGGCCAGATCCGCTCCTCTCCCAGATGATGAATGGTGTGGCGGTGAATGTCGCCGAGCTGCTCGATCAGGCTCTCGATGGAGTCGGTGGCCGGCGTGATGAACTCCAGCAGGCTCTCGGAGTAGTCGGTGGTGATGTTGGCATGGGTCAGGGCCGACCCCAGGCTTCTGGGGTGATCGGTCTGGGCCAGGGTCCCTTCGGGGGTGATGCGCAGACATTCGCGCTCGATCCCGCGCCGGATCCCCTTGAGGGCGGTCACCCGTTCCGGGGTGCCCAGCGCAGCCAGCAACTCGGTGAGCGACAAGCTAGTAGTAGTCATATTCACGGCTCATGTGTGGCCGCCCCACCCGGGGCGGCACTTATTGTTGCGACGCCCCTCAGGGCAGTTGCAGTGGATAGATGGGAAGATGAAGCTCGCTCAGGGGTTTTTCAAGCTTTTGCTTGTCTCCCACCACCACAATCACCATCTCGGCCGGATCCAGCCAGCGGGCTGCACTGGCCTTCAGCGTCTCGGGTGACACCGTTTTGATCAGGTTGTTCTGGGCCTGCACATAGTCCGGCTTCAGGTCGTACATGATCATCTGCAGCAGGAAGCCAGCCTTCTGCCCCAGGGTCTCGTAGGAGAGCGCATCCTGCTGGGAGACGGCGCTGCGCATGTAGGCCAGCTCCACCGGGGTCGGCCCGCTCTTGCGGTAGCCGTCCATCTCCTTGAGGAACTGGCGGATGGCATCCACGGTCGCATCGGTGCGCACATTGGCGCCGGTCGCGAAGACACCCGCCTCGCGGTTGGCCTGGAAGCCCGAGCTGGCACCATAGGTGTAGCCCTTGTCTTCCCGCAGGTTGAGGTTGATGCGGCTGTTGAAGTTGCCACCCAGGTTGAAGTTCATCAGGTTGGCGATGAAATAGTCTCCCGTGGTGTCAAACGGCATGGCGCGACGGCCGATACGGATCACCGACTGGGGGGCCCCCGGCTTGTCCACCAGATAGATGCCTGGCTTGGCCTGCTCTCCCCCGGGCTTGAGATCCCCCAGGGTCGGGGCGGCTCCCTGCCACTGGGTCAGGAAGGCGAGACCGGATTCCACCTGCTGGGCAGTCACATCACCTGTCACCACCACCTTGGCATTGGTCGGATTGTAATAGGCCTCATAGAAGCGCTTCACATCCGCCAGGGTCAGCTTCTCCACGTCCGCCAGCACCCCGTCAGAGGGTTGGCCGAGGCGGTTCTGCTTGCCATAGACCAGTTCGCGGAACGCCTGACCCGCCAGCCACTCGGGTTGCTGCTCGCTCTGTTTCATGCCTTGCAGCATCTGGGTCTTGAGCCGCTCGAAGTCCGCTTCCCGCAGGCCGGGTTGCAGCAGCACTTCCCGCACCAGCGCCAGGGTTTCGGGCAGCTTGTCCGCCAGACTGCTGATGGTGATGAGGTTGTTGTACTGGGCGCTGGAGACGCTGATGCTGGCGCCGAGTTTTTGCAGCTCGTCGCTCAGCTCGGCCTCGGAGAGGCGCGTCGTCCCCTGCTCCAGCATGGCGGCGGTGAGGCTGGCCAGCCCCAGCTCTCCCTTGCCTTCGGCCCGGATGCCACCCGGCAGGGCGATCATGATGGAGACGGCCGGGATCTCGTCGCTGTGGGTGCCGATGATCTCGATCCCCTTGTCGAGCTTGCCACGCCAGATGGCGGGCACCTTGACGCTCACCGCATCGGCCGCCTTGGGCTGCACGCTGCGATCGAAGTCATCTTTCACCGGCCGCTCGGCCAGCACCTTGTCATGCTTGCTGTAATCCGGCAGCTCCCGCTTGGCGGGAGTGAAATTGGGCTTGGCGGCCTGCCAGTCGCTCTTGCCCTTGGGCACCACGCTCAGCACCACGGCAGGCTTGTTCTGGATGAACTTGTCGTAGGCAGCCTTGACGTCAGACCCCTTGACCCGGGCGATGGCATCCAGATTCTTGAACACATAGTCGGGATCCCGGGCCAGCACCTGCCCCATGGCAAGCTGGCTGACCTTGCCCTCGATGCTGTCGAGTCCCCAGATGGCGGACGCGCGATAGCTGCTGATGGCCTTCTCCAGATCCGCAGGCTTGATGCCGCGCTGGGCGAACTCGCCGATCACCTTGTCCACCTCGCCCTTGAGGGTCTTGAGGCTGCCATCCGCCGCCGGATTGGGGTAGGCATAGACCGTCAGGGTACAGGCCAGCTCTTCGCAGGAGTGGGAGGCACCCGCCTCGATGGCCTTGCCGGTTTTCACCAGGGACTGGTAGAGCATGGAGCTGGCAGAGCCCCCCAGCACATCGGCAAAGATGTCCAGCGCCGGCTCCTGCGGGTCACCCAGGGAGACGGTCGGGTAGCTGATATACAGGAGCGGCAGATGCACCTTGTCTTCCAGCGTCACGTAGCGGGTTGCCGGCAGGGTGGCAGGCTGAGGCGTCGGTTCGGCCACGTCCGGACCGCGCGGGATGGAACCGAAGTACTGCTCAATCCAGGCCAGCGCCTGCTTGGTATCAAAGTCGCCGCCCAGGGTCAGGGTCGCGTTGTTGGGACCATACCAGCGCAGGAAGAACTGCTTGAGGTCGTTGACGTCGACCCGGTCGAGATCCTCCACATAACCGATGGGTTGCCAGGAGTAGGGGTGGGTGCGCGGATAGAGTGCCTCCCCCACCCGCTCGCCCACCAGGCCATAAGGCTGGTTGTCGATACGCTGGGCCCGTTCGTTCTTGACGGTGGCGCGCTGGATCTCGAACTTCTTCTGGCTCACCGCATCGAGCAGGAAACCCATGCGGTCCGCCTCCAGCCAGAGCACCTTCTCCAGTTGGTTGGCCGGCACGGTTTCGTAGTAGTTGGTGCGGTCCTTGTTGGTGGTGCCGTTCATGTCACCGCCCGCCTCGTTGATGATCCGCATGTGTTCCTGATCACCAACGTGCTTGGAGCCCTGGAACATCATGTGCTCGAAGAAGTGGGCAAAGCCCGACTTGCCCACGGTTTCCCGGGAGGAGCCGACGTGATAGGTGACATCCAGATGCACCAGGGGATCGGAGTGGTCGGGGGCCAGGATCACGGTCAAACCGTTGTCCAGCTTGTACATCTGATAGGGAATGCCGAGCTTGCCCTCTTGTTTGACCTGCTCGGACACCAGGGTCGGGGCCGCCAGCACGGGAAGGGAGAAGCCCAGCAGCATGCTTAATGGAATGAGTTTGTTCACGGGTACCTCGTGAGTGACAAAAGGGCTAGAAGATCTGACTGGCCAGCAGAAACACCAGGGCATAACGAAGCAATTTGCCGAGCCCGATCAAGATGAGGGAGCGCCAGAAGGAGAGGCGCAGCCAACCAGCCAGCAGACAGAGACCATCGCCGACCACAGGCGTCCAGGCAAGCAGCAGACACCAGTGGCCATGACGTTTGAGCCAACCAAGGGCTTTTTGTTCCCCACGGCCTTGAAAATCTTCCGGTTTTTTCTTGTGGGTGGCGAGCCAGCCGAGCCACCAGGTGGTCATGGAACCCAGGGTATTGCCCAGCGTCGCCCAGAAAAGCAGGCTGGTCATGCTCCACTCCCCCTTGACCGCCATGGCGCCCAGCAGCACTTCCGAGCTGCCGGGCAACAGGGTGGCGGAGGTGAAGGCGCTCAGAAACAGCCCTCCCAGCCCCATCCCGGTGAAGTCTATCATCCGGGCTGGCCGTCTGCGGCGGACATGCGCAGCAACAGCTTGCCGCGCACATGGCCCTGCTCGATGGCCTGATGGGCCAGCGCCCCTTCTGCCAGCGTGTATTCACCGGAGACGGTGATCTTCACCTCCCCCTGGCGAAGCAGCGTCAGCATCTGGGTCAGCTGCGTTCGATCGGGATGGACCAGCATGCCGACAACCTCGACGCCGAGCTCGGCCCCCGCGTCCTTGATCTGCTGGGCCGTGATGGTGGGGACCGTCACCAGACGGCCGCCCGGCTTGACGCAGGCCAGCGCCGCCTTGCCGCTCTCGCCCCCCACCAGATCCAGCACCAGATCGAACGGACCATCGGTGATCGCTTCGGTGCACCACCCGGCCTGGTGGTAATCCACCATCCGGCTCGCCCCGAGACTATGAAGGAAGCTGTGATTGTCGCCGCTTGCCGTGGCAACCACGTGGGCACCATAGGCGGCGGCAAACTGCACCGCCAGATGGCCGACGCCACCGGCACCGGCCAGGATCAGTACCCGTTGCCCCGACTGCAAGCCACCGTGCTCCAGCAGCCCCTGCCAGGCGGTGAGACCCGCCAGCGGCAGGGCCGCTCCCTGCCTGAGGCTCACCCCATCGAGCTTGACCAGCTCCTCCTCGCGGGCCACCACGGATTCGGCATATGCACCGGCGGCGAGGGGGAAACCCACCATGCCGCACACCAGTTCCCCCTCGGCCAGGGAGGTCACGCCGGGCCCCACCTTTTCCACCACACCGGAGACGTCATAACCCGGCGTCCAGGGCAGGTTGTCCTTGTTCTGGGCGGCCGCCCAGCCGAGACCGGCCCGGGTCTTGGCATCGATGGGGTTGACCCCCGCAAAGCAGATGCGCACCCGGACTTCTCCCTCCGCGGGCACCTTGTCCAGGGAAGGGTTGAGCCTGAGTACCGAGGGGTCGCCGAATGCGGTAATCTGTAGCTGCGTCATTGCACAATCCATCCTGTTGATTGATCAAGGGTCAACAGAATAACAGCGAGGACACCATGGCTCGAATGTTTCTTATTCCTCTGTTGCTGGCCCTGGGGTGGTGGGCGTTTCTGCTCTACTTCCGCATTCCGCTCAAACAGGGGGCCAAGGGCTTTTACTGGATCATCGGCATCGGCGGCGGGCTTGCCGCCTTCCTCAGCCTGATGATGGTGCTCACTCACTAGGGTTCGGGGACAAGGGGGAAGAAGAGAAGATGCTGCATGGACTGAACCATCTCACACTGACAACCGGCGATCTCGACAGCAGCGTTGCCTTTTATGTCGACTTGCTGGGATGTCGCCCCAGGGTGAGATGGGCACGGGGAGCCTATCTCACCCTCGGCGATCTCTGGCTCTGTCTCTCCTGCGATCCCCCCCAACCGGCCAGAGATTACAGCCATGTCGCGTTTGGCATCTCGCCTGAACAGTTTCCTGCCTTCTGCACCCGTCTGCGCGCGGCGGGCGTCGTGGAGTGGAAGAAGAACAGCAGCGAAGGGGATTCACTCTATCTGCTGGATCCCGACGGGCACCGGCTGGAAATCCATGCAGGCAACCTGGATAGCCGGCTCGCTTCCCTCAGACAGCAGCCCTATGAGGATCTGATCTGGTTCGACTGAGCAGGATCACCCCTGCTCGGCACGAAGATGGTAGTGACGATTGCTGCCCTGCCCCAGCACGCCCTGCGCCAGCAGATGCTGGAACACCCGGTCCACCTCCTCCAGAGACAGTGACAATGCCTCTGCCACCTTGCGTTTGCTGCATTTGAGCTCGCCGCTCTCCAGCGCGCCGCGCACCTGGGCGACCACGGCTGGCTCGGGCATGGGTCTGCTGATGGCTGGCGGCTCCGGGGTCGGCGCTGCGACCCGGGCCTCGGCTTGCGCCTTCTCCCGTTGCCACATCCATTGACGGCGGAAGCGGTTCTCCTCACCGATCAGGCTGACGAAAAAAGCACCAAATGCATCGAGCAGGATAGACAGGAAGCAGACCAGCAGGAACTGCACCTGACCGATGCTCATGCCCACCCCGTCCGCCAGGCTGCTCATCAGCCCCAGCATGGAGGACTGCTCCCCCAGCGGCTTGGCGTCCCGCTCCTGGCGCAGCTCGTCCTGACGCAGCCTGAGCTTGGTGTTGGCCTGCTGCAGACCGCTGACGCCGCTCGAGATACGCGCCATCTCGATGTATTTGCGGGCCGCCTCTTCGTTGAGCTGGATCTGCCGCTCTATGCTGGCTATCTGCTCGTCGAAACGGGCTATCTCCCGCTCGTGACGCGCCTGCTGGCTCAGGATGGTGTTGGTGGCGCTATTGATGCCGCCGATACTGCCCCCGATGGAGATGGCGGCCAGCACGCTGTAGAACAGCAGCGACCAGAAGGCGCCGCCCAGATCCCGCCTCGCCTTGCACTCGCCGTACTCGTACCAGACGTAGAACTTGCCCAGCTCGAAGATGATGGCCAGCCCGCCGAACAGCCACTTCATCAGGGGGTTTTCGTCGATGGAGAGAAACAGCAGCAGGGAGAAGACGATGGAAGCCAGAATGGCCAGCCCGGTAAAACTGTAGACAGTCGTGAGGGCGAACCATCCCTTGGGGTAACGCAATGCGGCGCAAGCCTGAGTAGTCATGATGAAACGGGAAACATCTGCAGGAAAAGTTGGCTGCCGATTATAGTCGCCACTCCCCCGGAGAGAAGGGCAAATCCCCGAATTCCCGCCCATGGACGATCAGCTGCCCAGAGTGCGACCAAAACGTGCAAATCGGCAGCAGAAAAACACTACAATCGACCCCGAACCTGAAGGACATCTGCGGTTATGCTCGGGTTAAGCCCGCCGCATTACACTCATTTCCACCGAACACGACTCGAGGACATCATGAACAGAACGACGGCTTTGTTGCTCTCTCTTTTTCTGATCACCGGTAGCGCCCTGGCACAGGACGAAGGGAGCCAGACCTTCTCCGTGGATGCGCTGACCTTCAATCTGGACTGGAATGACACGCAGTTTGACTGGTCCCAAAGCAACTGCTTCGATCTCGGGAGCGGTGACACGGCCGCCGCCGACTGCAAGAGGATCAACCTCAATCTGGAGGATGAGACGCAGCGCAACCAGCCCCCCAGCACCAACCAGATCAGCACGCAACCGGATCAATGATCCCCCTGACAGGAGCCTTGATGCGATGACCCACATGACCATGACTTCCCGCGGCGCACTGCTGCTCTCCCTGCTTCTGGTTCAGGGAATGGCCTTTGCTGCCCCCCTTCCAAACACGGTGACGACATCCGGATCTCCACCGACCAGGGCCGGGTAAGCCTGGATTGGGACGACAAGGAGTACGAGTGGTGGCAGCACAACTGCCTGGATGTCAGCACCCGGACCAGCCGTATCCAGCTCAACTGCGACAACATGGATGGCAAATACCGCGACCATTACAACCGCAGCATTCACAGTGGCAACAACCCGGGTCAGGGCCATGACAAGCCCAGGAACAAGCACGGCGGCAACGGCCACCAAAAACACTGACCAGCATACCCATGGACATGGTTGAGGGGCCTGTGGCCCCTGGAGTCATCTCCCCTACCAGTAGTTTTCCATGCTGATATTGCCGGGAGCGCGACGCAGGTTCTTGGCAAGCCCCAGCCCGAGCAGGGTCTGCTGAGTCTCTTTCACCATGGCGGGGTTGCCGCAGATCATCACTTGGCTCAACTCGGGGGAGAAGTTCAGCCCCACCCTCGCCTGCAAGCTGCCATCGACGATGGCTGCCGGGATGCGCCCTGCCATCGCCTCCGGCCAGGTCTCACGACTGACGAAGGGAACATAGCGAAAACGCTCGCCATGCTGCTCGGCAAAACTGGCGATAAGCGGCTGATAGCTGAGCTCTTCCCCTTTTCTCACCCCATGTACCAGCACCAGATGCTCGAAGCGGTCGAAGACCTGTCCCTCGGCCAGCATGGCGAGGAAGGGGCCGATGGCGGTGCCGGTTGAGAGCAGCCAGAGATCCCGTCCCGGGGGAATCTCATCCAGGGTCAGAAAACCGGTGGCCTGGGACTGCACCAGCAGGCTGTCGCCCACCTGCAGAGAACCGAGAGAGGGGCTCAGTTCACCGCCGGGGATCTCCACCAGATAGAATTCGTGATAGGGCGTGCCGGGAGGATTGACGAAGGAGTAGGCACGCTGGACGCGACGCTCGCCCTGCTCCAGGGCCAGCTTGGTGAATTGACCCGCCTTGTAGGGGGCAAGTTCCGCCTCCACACGCAGGGAGAGCAAGGTGGGTGTCCACTCGATGCGCTCGATGACCCGACCTTCAACCCAGGCAGCCATAAAGGTTCTCCTCCAGAGGAACAGACCTTCACTTTACCCCTTGATCTGAAAATAAAAAACCCGCGCATGTGCGCGGGTTTTTCTGCAAGAGCGGAACGCTATTACAGAGCAACAACCTGGATTTGTACGGTTGCTTTGACGTCAGCGTGCAGCTGAACAACAACTTCGTACTCACCGGTGTTACGCAGAACGTTGCCCATGCGGACTTCGCTCTTGGCAACGGCTACGCCGGCAGCAGTGATGGCTTCAGCCACGTCACGGGTACCGATGGAACCGAACAGCTTGCCTTCGTCGCCAGACTTGGAGGCGATGACAACGGCAGCCAGCTCACCCAGCTTGGCAGCGCGCTCTTCGGCAGCAGCCTTGTTGGCAGCCAGTTTGGCTTCCAGCTCAGCGCGACGAGCACCGAAGGCTTCGATGTTGGCCTTGGTGGCCATAACAGCTTTGCCTTGCGGGATCAGGTAGTTACGGGCATAACCAGCTTTAACGGAAACTTGGTCACCCAGACCGCCCAGTTTGGCGATCTTATCGAGCAGGATAACTTGCATTACCTTTCCTCTATAAATTTCGTTGAGTTAGGCGTAAGCGCCGGGCCGATTCTTACTTGTTGTGCAGATCGGTGTACGGCAGCAGAGCCAGGTAACGAGCACGCTTGATGGCGCGTGCCAGCTGACGCTGATACTTGGCGCGGGTACCGGTGATACGGCTCGGTACGATCTTGCCAGATTCAGTGACGTAGTTTTTCAGAGTAACGATATCTTTGTAGTCGATCTCGGTAACGTTCTCGGCGGTGAAGCGGCAGAACTTACGACGACGGAAATAACGTGCCATGGCCTTTATCCTCTAATGCGGTGATCTAAGAATTACTCTTCGGAAGACGCTTCAACAGCATCTTCGCGACGCTCGTCGTCACGACGGGTGAAGCGCTCTTCCTTGGCCTTGGCCATCGGAGAAACTTCAGTCACGGCGTGCTTGGTGCGCATGATCATGTTGCGGATAACGGCATCGTTGAAGCGGAAGTTGGTTTCCAGCTCATCGATAACGGCCTGTTCAGCTTCTACGTTCATCAGAACGTAGTGAGCCTTGTGCAGCTTGTCGATCGGGTAAGCCAGTTGACGACGGCCCCAATCTTCCAGGCGATGAATGGTACCACCAGCGGTGGTGATAGCGCCGGTGTAACGCTCGATCATGCCAGGTACTTGCTCGCTCTGGTCCGGATGAACCATGAAGACGATTTCGTAATGACGCATTTTAGCTCCTTACGGATTAATTCAGCCTCCGCCCAGGTGCAGCCAGACCTCGGAGGCAAGGAACATAGTGATGTTTAGACGCTGCTTTCTAGGGCGGCGTATTGTACGAAATCACCTCTCCCACTGCAACTGGCGAAGCAAGATGTTTTTCTCGATGAGCCCGATACAAAACTTTAATTGATAACAATTATCATTTAGATCCATACTCTCCTCATATCCCCACGGAGGATGACAGTATGCAACCTGCGCTCACCACGGCCATCCCGGCCCGCAAATTCAAGCTGACCCTGCTCGGCCCCGCCTTCATCGCCGCCATCGGTTATATCGACCCGGGCAATTTTGCGACCAATATCCAAGCCGGCTCCACCTTCGGCTATCAACTGCTGTGGGTAGTGGTGTGGGCCAATCTGATGGCCATGCTGGTGCAGACCCTCTCGGCCAAGCTCGGTATCGTCACTGGCAAGAACCTGGCGGAACACATTCGTGATCGCCTGCCCAGGCCCGCAGTCTGGGCCTATTGGGTGCAGGCCGAGATCATCGCCATGGCCACCGATCTCGCCGAGTTCATCGGCGCTGCGGTCGGCTTCAAGCTGCTGCTCGGCATCACCCTGCTGGAAGGTGCCTGCATCACCGCGGTGGTCACCTGGGGGATCCTGATGTTGCAATCCCGCGGCCAGAAGCCGCTGGAGTTCGTGGTGGGGGGCCTGCTGCTGTTCGTGGCCGCCGCCTACATCGTCGAGCTGGTGTTCTCGCGCCCCCATCTGCCGAGTCTGCTGGAAGGGGCACTCTTCCCCGGTCTCCCCAATGGTGATGCTGTCTATCTTGCTGCCGGCGTGCTTGGTGCCACCGTGATGCCCCATGTCATCTATCTCCACTCGGCCCTGACCCAGCACACCCAGGAGCAGGGCACGGTGACCCAGCGACTGCACAGCACCCGGGTCGACGTGGCCATCGCCATGACCATCGCCGGCTTCGTCAACCTGGCCATGATGGCCATGGCGGCGGCCGCCTTCCACAGCTCCGGCAACCAGCAGGTGGCCGAGCTGGAAACGGCCTACCAGACCCTCACGCCCCTGCTGGGACCGGCAGCCGCCACCCTGTTCGGCCTCTCCCTGGTCGCCTCCGGCATCAGCTCTACCGTGGTGGGCACGCTGGCCGGCCAAGTGGTGATGCAGGGCTTCGTGCGCTTCACCATCCCTCTCTGGCTGCGCCGAGCCATCACCATGGCCCCCGCCTTCGTGGTGATCGCCATGGGCCTCAACACCACGGAAATTCTGGTGTTGAGCCAGGTAGTGCTGAGCTTCGGCATCGCCCTCGCTCTCATTCCGCTGCTGATCCTGACCGGTGATCGCGCCCTGATGGGGGCACATCGCAATCACCCCGTCACCCAGGCCGTGGGGCGCCTCATCGTCGCCCTGGTGATCGGCCTCAATGCCTATCTGCTGGTCACCACCCTCTAACGCCATCTTGAGGCTCATTGACCCGGGTTGATGAGCCTCTTCGCACTTTCGCGTATGCTGCCCCTTTCCCTTCTCATCATCTCGTTGCGGGAGCCCTGCCATGGAACATACCCGAGCCAGCTTCGTACTGGGCCACCATCAGGAACAGGCCAGCGTCGTCTGTTGCAAACAGGGGGATCCGACCCTGCTGGTCACCGACCTCACCCCCTTTCATCCCCAGAGCCACCTCTGGCCCGATCAACCCGGTGACGTGGGCACAGTGCGCTGGGAAGGGGGGGAAGCGGCCGTGGGCCCCTGCCGCATGGGCGCCATCAGTCCCGAGGGCGAGCTGTTCGTGGATACGGAGATTCCGGTCAAGCGAGGGGCTGATGGGTGGGCTTTCGTGGTGGTGCATCCCCTCGCCGGTTCCCATCACCTTGCCATTGGCTCGCCTGTGGAACTGACAGTGGATGCCGAGGCACGCCATGCCCTGAGCCTTGGCCACAGCGC
The DNA here is from genome assembly GCF_022869435.1 of Aeromonas sp. LsrichE-8G. Lineage (NCBI taxonomy): Bacteria > Pseudomonadati > Pseudomonadota > Gammaproteobacteria > Aeromonadales > Aeromonadaceae > Aeromonas > Aeromonas sp. LsrichE-8G. Next base: position 14,782 of record NZ_JALIHH010000033.1, on the reverse strand, counting down.
CTGCCACCTGGTGGCACTGGCCCTCAATCGGGCGCTCACGCCCTATTGGCGAAAGGAGACGAGCGAGCTTGACGCTCTCGGGCAGCCGGATTTCGACCGCCTCGCCATCCAGCACTCCCGGGTCGAGCCCAGAGGATCAAAGGAGCAGTACCGGATCGGCAAGAGCCTTCGAAAAAAGGGAATCAACAGCGAGGCACTGCTGGCCGACCTCGACAGGATAGCGCTCCAGGTCAACGAGCAGCTGATGCGCTGGCTCAAAGAGGGAGGCGAGATCCGCCGCAGCCGGGCCGGTGAGGCCATCATCGATTCCCGCTACTGGCATGGCATGCTGGAGGGTCGGGAGATCACCATTCCCTGTGGCGGCACCCATGTGGGCAGTCTGACCGAGTTGGGCCAGGTTCAGGTGACGCTGGCCTCCAGTGAAGAGGGATTTACCCTCACCACCCGGGTCACTCCCTGAACCACCCCAGCCCTCCTGATGCCGCACCGCCCTGACCGGGGCGGTGTCCCGACAGAGAGAGCCGCAGGCAGATCAGCGCGGCGGTATCTCACCCCGGGCTGACGACCACATGGCCACGGGGTAGCAAAAAAACCATGCGATGCGCCACGGGTGAGGGGCCACTTGCCCCTTTCCTGGCGCCTGACGATGTCAGGTAGGCTCCCTTCGCATCCCCATGTGAGGGATGTCATCTTCCAGATACCCTTCCCCTTCGGCCACGAAACCATGCTGGCCGTAGAAACCTTGCAGGTGGGCCTGTGCACCGAGCCAGATGCTGTGTGCAGGCCAGCGTGCCTCGCACTCTCTGACCGCTTGCGCCAGCAGGCGGTGACCCAGTCCGCCCCCCCGCGACGTGGGAGAGGTGACCACACGGCCGATGGCTGCGCCGCTGTCATCACCAATGCCGGGCGCCATGATGCGGGCATAGACCGCCAGGTGATCTCCCTCACGGCCGAGCAGATGCAGCACGCCGTCACGGCGATCCAGCCCGTCCAGATCCTGGAAAGGGCAGGTCTGCTCCACCACGAACACCTCGGCGCGCAGGGCAAGCAGCTCATACAATTCATCCGTGGTCAGCTCGGACCAGGATTTCATACTCCAGTTCATGAATGACTCCTGTTTAATGGGGTCTGACAGCATAATCTTGCTCCCGACGAGGGGCATTAACCTTGGTTAAGTTGCCCCCCTTCTCATCCAATGCGGACATGGCCGACAAAGAGCCGATCTCTGCCCAGGTTCATCGGCAATCCCTTCTGGCTCAACCCTGAACGCGCGTTTTCAGCCGCCTGCGGATGCGGCTCAGGCTGATGGGGGTGATCCCCAGATAGGCGGCAATCTGGTGATCCGGGACCCTGGCATCCAGCGCGGGGAAGCTTCGCAGAAAATGCTGATAGCGCGCCTCTGGACCCCCGGTCAGCAGCAACAGCTCTTTCTCCTCCTTGATGCGCAGTTGCACTTCAAGGAGATGGTGATACCAGGCGGGCCAGCAAGGGAGTCGGCGCAGATCCGCCAGCGGAAGAAGCTGCAGCCGGCAAGGCTCCAGCGCCTCCACGCTGTAGCGGGCGGGCTCACCGCTGAGCAGGTGGTGGAAGTCGAGAAACTCGTCCCCCTCCCAATAGAATTCCTTGATGTACTCGCGGCCATCCGCCAGCACCACCCTGGCCCGCAGCAACCCCTCCTCCACCCTGACCAGCAGTGCCGGACTGTCACCGGCATGCCAGAGGCAGGTGCGAGGGGGCAAGGTCAGGGAGCGGACAAAAGAGAGGAGGCGCTCGGCCTCCTGCTCATCTGCAACCCGTTCCCAGACAAAGGGGGGTCTGTCGGTCATCGTCTTGTCAGACGCGGCGCTGGCGCACGGCTTCGAACAGGCAGACACCGCTCGCCACCGAGACGTTGAGGCTGGATACTGCCCCCGCCATCGGGATGCTCACCAGCTCGTCGCAATGTTCGCGGGTCAGGCGGCGCATCCCCTTGCCTTCGGCCCCCATCACCAGCGCCATGGGGCCGGTGAGTTTGGCCTGATAGAGATCGTGATCCGCCTCACCGGCGGTACCCACGATCCAGACGCCGCGCTCCTGCAGCTCGCGCAGGCTGCGGGCCAGGTTGGTGACCTGGATGAGCGGCACCACTTCGGCGGCGCCACAGGCGACCTTGCGCACCACGGACGTGAGGCCTGTGGCCTTGTCCCGCGGCACGATCACCGCATGTACCCCGGCCGCATCGGCACTGCGCAGACAGGCGCCGAGATTGTGCGGATCGGTCACCCCGTCCAGTACCAGCAGGAAGGGCGCTGTCTCTTGCGCCGCCAGATCGTCCAGCAGGCTGGCCAGGTCGTGCTCGGCCAGCTTGGACGCTTCAATCACCTTGGCCATGATGCCCTGGTGATTGTTGCCTTCCGCCTTGTCATCCAGCGTCTTGCGGTTCACGCTCTGCACCCTGATACCGAGGGACTCCAGCTCGGCCAGCAGGGGATGCAGCCGCTCGTCATCGCGGCCCTTGAGAGCCCACACCTCGATGAAGCGCTCCGGGGTGCGCTCCAGCAGCGCGGAGACGGCGTGAATGCCGTAGATCAGTTCAGTACTCATTTAGTGCTCTTGGCCTTGTCGCGAGCCTTTTTGCTCGGTCGTCTGTTGCTGGGCTTGGCACGGCCACCCTTGTCGGATTTACCGCTCTCCTTGCCCTCTTTGCGTTTCTCGTGGCGCTGGGCGCTCTTGGCCTTCTCTTTCTTGATCTCGGCCTGCTTGCGCGCCATCTCCTTGGCGTTCTTGCCGGTGGCCTTGAGGGGCTCTTCCACCATCACGAAGTCGATCTTGCGATCGTCCAGGTTCACGCCCATCACCTTGACCCGCACCTTGTCACCCAGACGGTAGCGGCGGCGGAAGTTCTCGCCGATCAGCTGCTGGTGCAGCGGGTCGAACTGGTAGTAGTCGTTGGTGAGGGTGCTGACGTGCACCAGACCGTCGATGTGGATCTCCGCCAGACGCACGAAGAAGCCAAAGCCGGTGACGCTGGCGATAACGCCGTCAAACTCGTCACCCACGTGATCCAGCATGTACTCGCACTTGAGCCAGTCGGCCACGTCGCGGGTGGCGTCATCGGCACGGCGCTCCGTCATGGAGCAGTGCTCGCCCATGGGGTCCACTTCTTCCAGCTGGTAGTGGTAGCCACCGCTCGGAGTCCACTTGTGGCGCAGGTTGCCCTGCTGCTCCTTGGCGGTCTGGTACTTGATCGCCCGGTGCAGGATGAGATCCGGGTAACGACGGATCGGCGAGGTGAAGTGAGCGTAGGACTTCAGGGCCAAGCCGAAGTGACCGATGTTGTCGGCCTGATAGATGGCCTGACGCATGGAGCGCAGCAGCATGGTGGAGAGCAATTCCGCATCCGGGCGCCCTTCGAATTTGGCGGCCAGGTCGGCAAAGTCCTTCGGCTCGGGCTCCAGGCCCCCCTTGAGCTCCAGACCCAGTTCGGCCAGGAAGTCGCGGAAACCGGTGAGACGCTCTTCGCCCGGACGGTCGTGCACCCGGAACAGGGCGGCGGCCTCGTTCTTCTCGATGTAGCGGGCGGCCGCCACGTTCGCCTGGATCATGCACTCTTCGATGATCTTGTGGGCGTCATTGCGCACCAGCGGTACGATACGGTCGATCTTGCGCTGGGCGTTGAAGATAAAGCGGGTCTCCTCGCTTTCGAACTCCACCGCACCGCGTTGATGGCGAGCATGCTTGAGCGCCTTGTAGAGGTTGCTCAGCTCCTCGATGTGGCCCACCAGCGGATCATACTGCTGACGCAGCTTGGGATCCCCGTCCAGGATCGCCGCTACCTTGGTGTAGGTCAGGCGAGCGTGGGAGTTCATTACCGCTTCGTAGAACTTGTAGCCGGACATGCGGCCGGCGGCGGAGATGGTCATCTCGCACACCATGCAGAGCCGGTCGACCTGCGGGTTCAGGGAACACAGACCGTTGGAGAGCACCTCCGGCAGCATGGGCACCACGAACTCGGGGAAATAGACCGAGTTGCCGCGCTGATAGGCTTCGGTGTCGAGGGCCGTGCCCGGTTTCACATAGGCAGAAACGTCCGCGATGGCGACCCACAGGCGCCAGCCGCCTCCACGCTTGGCTTCACAAAAGACAGCGTCATCGAAGTCGCGGGCGTCTTCCCCGTCGATGGTCACCAGCGGCAGGGCGCGCAGGTCGATGCGACCCTCTTTGGCCTTCTCCGGCACCTGCTCGCCGAGACCGGCGACCTCCTTGGTCACCTCTTCCGGCCAGGTGTGCGGAATGCCGTGGGTACGCAGGGCGATCTCGATCTCCATGCCGGGCGCCATGTTCTCACCCAGGACTTCCAAGACGGTGCCGACCGCATTGAAGCGGGCAGTGGCGCGCTGGTTGATGCGCACGACCACGACCTGGCTCTGGCGAGCCCCCTTGTTCTCCCCTTCCGGGATGATGATGTCCTGGCCGATGCGGCTGTCATCGGGTACCACGAAACCGACGCCGTTCTCGACGAAGTAACGACCGACGATGTCTGCCTCGCGGGATTTGAGCAGGCGCACCAGACGCGCTTCCTGACGACCCTTGCGATCGATCTCGGTCGGCTGCACCAGGGCATAGTCGCCATGCATCAGGCGCTGCATCTCGCGGTTGTTCAGGAAGAGATCCGCTCCACCACCCTCGGGGCGCAGAAAACCGAATCCATCTTTGTGGCCAAGCACATAGCCTTTGACCAGATTCAGGCGATCCGGCAGGGCGTAACATTGGTTGCGGGTGAACACGAGCTGCCCGTCGCGCTCCATGGCGCGCAGACGACGTCGCAAGGCTTCCAACGGCTCTTCATCGGTCAGCTTGAGGACCTTGGCCAGCTCTTCCCGGGACATGGGTTTCTCATGGCCCTTGATGAGCTCCAGCAGCATCTCGCGACTGGCGATGGGGTTTTCGTATTTTTCGGCCTCGCGTTGGAGGAAAGGATCTTTTTGAGACATAAGCAGGCCTTAGGGTAGGTAATAACGCAGACATTATATCGGAGGGGGGAGCTAATGGCATCCATCGACTGCCTTTTGGCCATTCTCTCTGTCATACTGGACACAGTTTGCAGGTATGTGAGACTCGGAACTCATGAGCAAGGACTCGTTCGCCCAATCTGCCGCCTATTTGAAACAGGCGGTTCCCCTGATGATCAAGTATCAAATTCCCACCACGCCGAACAACTATCACCTTTGGTACAGCTATGTCTCCGGCGACATGCCCGAACTCAACCATGCCGTCGATCAGGCGATAAAACAACAGGGGACCTTCTCCCTGACCACCTGTGAGCGTCTCTACCACCAGCACCTTGCGGCTCAGGACGAGCAGCAGATGGAGGCGATGAAACTTAATCTGGCGGCCATGGCCAGCGAGCTGAGTCACTCGATGCAGGATGCCATCTCCGATACCGGGCTGTTTCAGGAGATGCTCGACAAGAGTTTCGACAAGCTGAGCAAGATTGATGACGAGGGGCTCAGCCTGGAAGACACCATGGGGATCCTGCGGGATCTCGTGCGCGAGTCACGTGACGTACGCATGTCCACCCTCCACTTTCGCAACCAGCTCAGCAGCGCCGAGAAAGAGATAAAGGAGCTGAAACAGGCCCTGAACGAGACGAGGAAGCTCGCCACCGAGGACCCGCTCACGTCTCTGCTCAATCGACGCGCCTTCGATCTCGAGATGGACAGCCTCATCCGTAGCAAGCAGCCCTTCTCCCTGATCCTGACCGATATCGATCGCTTCAAGAACTTCAACGACGAATACGGACATCTGCTGGGGGACCAGGTGCTGCGCATCGTCGGCAAGCGGCTGCGAGAGGCCAGCAAGGAGGGCATAACCGCCTATCGCCTGGGGGGTGAGGAGTTTGCCCTCTTGGTGCCAAACCGCGCCCTGGCGCTGACCCGCCAGATGGCCGAGAGCCTGCGTCGCGTCATCGAGCGGATGTCGATTCTGGATCGCAAATCCGGGCGACGCATCGATCACATCACCGCCTCGTTCGGTGTGGGGGAATACATCCCCCAGGAGACGGCAGACACCCTGATCGAGCGTACCGACAAGCTGCTCTACAAGGCCAAGGAGCTGGGACGCAATCGGGTGATGCCACTGCCCTCCTGATCCCACCAGATGCAAAAAGGCCGGTCATTGACCGGCCTTTTTCATGCTTCCCTTCTCGGGATCAGAGGCTTTTCAGCTTCTCTTCCGGCAGGGCCAGCTCGTCATTGTGGTTGACACCGATACCGCGCTCCAGCACATGGCGGGCGATGGCATGGGCCTCTTCCAGCGAGTGCATGCTGTAAGTACCGCACTGGTATTCGTTCAGCTCGGGGATCTTGCCCTGATCCTGCACGGTCAGCACGTCGCTCATGGCTGCCTGCCAGGCAGCGCCAACACGGGCTTCATCCGGCGCACCGATCAGGCTCATGTAGAAGCCGGTGCGGCAACCCATGGGAGAGATGTCGATGATCTCCACCCCATTCCCATTGAGATGATCACGCATGAAGCCGGCAAAAAGATGCTCCAGGGTATGGATGCCGCGCTCGGAGAGGATCTCCTCGTTCGGCACGCAGAAACGCAGGTCGAACACGGTGATGGTGTCCTTGTTCGGGGTCTGCATGGTCTTCGCCACCCGCACTGCCGGGGCGGCCATGCGGGTATGGTCGACGGTAAAACTGTCCAATAACGGCATTTCTGACTCCTGATTGGTTACCAGAACCAGCCCCCGCTGGAGAGCTGATCTTTGCATTGTCGATACTGGGCACCGTAGCGCTGGGCACGGGCCTCCACCTTGCGGGAGACCTTCATCAGCCATCCCTTGCTGCGGTAGCTGCCACGTCGGTAGCCCCCCCAGCCTTCGTGATAATTGAGATACTGGCCATAGGCATCCCACTTGGACGTGCCGTTGAGCCGCTGTGCCTTGTGAGTGTACCAGCCCATGAAATCGATGGCGTCGGCAAAGTCGTCGCGATCGCTCCAGCCGTTGCCGGTTTCCCGCTGGTAGTCGGCCCAGGTTTCGTCTTTCACCTGGGCATAGCCGTAGGCTGAACTGGCCCGCCCGGTGGGGATGAAGAGGAAATACTGCATTGGCGGCTGGGCATCATGCACGAAGGAGGACTCCTGGTACATCATGGCCATCACTACCTGGACAGGTGTCCCCCACTTCTCGTTCATCTTGAGCGCCGCCTCGTGCCACTCGGGTTTCTCCCGAAAGATCTGGCACAGGTTTTCCGGCTGTGCCGGCGGCCGGGTACTGCACGCGGTGAGTGCCATCAAGCACGCCGCCACGACCCCGATACGGTACAACGACATCAGGGCAACAGACTCTTGCTGTTCATCACAGGGCACATCCACCACATCAGATCGCGTCTTCGTTCTCTTCACCAGTACGAATACGAATGACGCGTTCCACCTCGCAGACGAAGATCTTGCCATCGCCGATCTTGCCGGTACGCGCTGTGTTCTGAATGGCTTCCAGGCAGGCATCGAGATCCTCGTCCTGCACCACCAGCTCCACCTTGACCTTGGGCAGGAAGTCGACCATGTACTCGGCACCGCGATAGAGCTCGGTATGGCCCTTCTGGCGGCCGAACCCCTTGACCTCGGACACTGTCATGCCGTTGATGCCGATCTCGGCCAGGGCCTCGCGCACATCGTCCAGCTTGAACGGTTTGATGATGGCTTCAATCTTCTTCATGGTGACTCCTTACCAGTTCTGTTTGCCGAACCCGGACGTGATGGGATAGCGGCGGTCCTTACCAAAGTTGCGAGCAGTGATGCGGGGGCCGACGGCGGCCTGACGGCGCTTGTATTCGTTGAGATCCACCAGGCGGATCACCTTGCGTACCACCGCCTCTTCGAAACCTTCCGCCACCATGTCGGCGACAGACGCATCCTCTTCCACGTAGCGCTTGAGGATGGCATCCAGAATGTCATAGGGGGGCAGGCTGTCCTGGTCCACCTGATCCGGTGCCAGTTCGGCCGACGGGGGACGATCGATGACCCGCTGCGGGATCACGTACTCCACGCTGTTGCGATATTCGCACAGCTTGAAGACCAGGGTCTTGGGGACGTCCTTGAGCACATCAAAGCCACCCGCCATGTCGCCATACAGCGTGGCATATCCCACGGCCATCTCGCTCTTGTTGCCAGTGGTCAGCACGATACGGCGGCGCTTGTTGGACAGCGCCATCAAGAGTACACCGCGGCAGCGGGCCTGCAGGTTCTCTTCGGTGGTGTCGCGGGCGGTCCCTTCAAACAGAGGTGCCAGCTGCGTCATGAAGCCTTCGAACATGGGTTCGATGGAGATGATGTTGAACTCCACCCCCATCCGCTCGGCCTGCTCCTTGGCATCCTCCACGCTCATCTGGGCGGTGTATCGGAACGGCATCATCACCGCCTGCACCTTGTCCGCCCCGATGGCGTCGGCCGCAATGGCCAGGGTCAGCGCCGAGTCGATACCACCGGAGAGGCCCAGCACGGCGCCCTGAAAACCGTTCTTGGTGACATAGTCGCGCACCGCCAGCACCAGGGCCTGATAGGTCTCGGCCAACGGCTCCAGCGGTGCGGCGGGTTCCCGCTCCTTCACCGGCTGACCATCGGCAAAGCGCACCAGCGCCAGCTCTTCGGCAAATGGAGCAAGCTTGTGGGTCAGCTCGCCCTGGCTGTTGAACACCTTGGAGCAGCCGTCGAAGATCAGCTCGTCCTGGCCGCATACCTGGTTGAGGTAGATGAGCGGCAGGCCGGTCTGATCGCAGCGTTCCGCCATCAGCTCGCGGCGGATCCAGGGTTTTTCCTGATCATAAGGAGAGGCATTGATGGTGAGCAGCAGCTCGGCCCCCGCCGCCTTGGCGGCCAGCGCCGGACCCGGCTGCCAGAGATCTTCGCAGATGAGCAAACCCAGCTGATGGCCACGGAACGGCACCACACAGGTATCGGCCGCCGCAGTGAAGTAGCGCTTCTCGTCGAACACCCCGTAGTTGGGCAAGTCCTGTTTGAAATAACGTGCCCGCAGTTGACCGCGCTCGTAGAGAGACGCCGTATTGTAAAGCGCCCCCTCTTCGCGCCAGGGATGGCCCACCAGAATGGCACATTGTCCCTGCCATGCCGCGATGCGGGACAGCGCAGCCTCGACCCGGATCATCAGGTCGGCGCGCAACAGCAGATCCTCAGGCGGGTATCCTGTCAGGGCCAGCTCGGAGCAAACCAGCAGATCGGCCCCTTGCTGATCGGCCAGGGCTGCTGCCGCCAGTACCTTGTCACAGTTATCTTCGATGGCGCCTACCGTCAGATTTAACTGGGCAAGCATCAGAGAGAGGGCTTTTGCCATGGCGATGCATCTTGAATTCGAAAATGATGGGGAATGATAAAGAAAAGGCGCTGGCTGTGCCAGCTCAACACTTGGGCTTTGCGCTGGTGTTCTGGCTGTCTGGAGATAAGATGTAACTAATCGAGGGAGATACTGCCATGATCAAGGACGAGAAAGGATTCACCCTGCTGGAACTGATGATCGCCGTCAGTCTGGGGGTCATCTTGCTTGGTATTGGTGCACCGGCCATGTCGAGCCTGCTCAATGAGAATGCCTTGAAATTTGAATCTCGCACACTCTTGAAATATCTGCGTTTTGCTCGCAGCCAAGCCATCGACAACCAGCAATCTGTCACTGTGTGCCTTGCCAATGCCAGTGACAATTGTGTCACCGCCAATCCGACCCAATTCCTCGTGTTCGTCGACGGTAATGGCAATGACATTTTCAATAACGGTGAGCAGATCCTGGCAAGAAGCCCTCAGCTATCTGACTCGCTGACTGCTGCAAACAATCGAACTTCCACTACCTTCAGCCCTGATGGCACCAGCCTGGGTACCAATGCCACCATCACGCTGTGTCGTTCGGGAAATGCCCAGATAAATCTGGTCATCTCTCCCTCCGGCCGCACCACCCAATCTACCCAGGCAAATATCTGCCTCTGAATGAAGTTCTTCGCTATCGCAGTTGACGGGCATCCTGTTGCTGACCCTCTTTTGACTGGAAATTTTCCTCCGCTGTTCGGCATTCCAGGATTTTCTTCACAGGCTGTACCGCACCATCCACCTCGTATCCTCTTTGTTTGAATTTATCCTGCACCGCCTTTGGCGTGTTGTCTGCCACAGTACCGTGCAGGACAACCTTCTGGCCGTTAACCAGCTCGACATAACATTTTATGTCATCTGCCAAGACAGACCCGGATATCAAGAGGCACAAACCCAACACCCCGCTGCGTGTTTTCATTGCGCCTCTCCTTCGTAGAGGTAAATTTTCTTGGGCGACATGTCCATTTCAGCCTCTTCCGCCCCCTGGGCGCACTCACCGCCACTGGTACACCGCTCAGGCTCACCATCCCCTTCATCTTTCAGGATGACCTCTTCCCCGGTGCCGCCCCCCAGGATGCGGATTTTGGCATCATCCCCGGCATGTACCACCAGATCGTCTGCCACCTTGTTTTGCACTTCAACGTAGCGTTCTGGAGTTTCATTGCCATCGAGATCGACCACATAGCGGAAGGAGCTGCCATAGTGCATGTCCACCATATACTGACGCGCCGCGCCTATAGACTGAATGGTGCATTGCTGGAACGATTGCACCTGAGGCAGGAAGGAGGTGAAGTAAAGCTTGCCCTGCAAGACCACCCCGGCCCCCAGAGACTTCTCTCCCCTCGCGTTCAACCAGTTGACCCAACCCTTGGCACTGGTAATACCCGCCTTGATTGCCAGCGTGCCTTCGACTGTCGTCTGGACCGACAAAGGATCATTGGTCACATCGTAGAGGTCTGATACCAGGATAGGGTCTCTGACCGTCGCATTCGTGGCACGCGGCATGACATCATAGTCACGCAACATGAAATAGCCATTGCGGACGGTCGATTCAGACGAAGGGCGGTTGCGATCGCCGCTGCCGATCAGCACCGCATCGAAGGGGCGATCCTGATAGGAATAGACCATATTGCCCCCCACCACGGAACGAGTCACTTCCTTGTTGATGGTGCGCACTACTATGGGTTGTGTAAAGAAGCGGCGGTCATCTGCCAGCGTTGAGTCCGACCCCAGACTGGCAAATTTGAATACACTCCAGTCCGACTTGTTGGTACTGGGGAGATCCATGCGCCAAAGATTGCCTCCTGTATCTCCAACATAGATGCGGTCGGTCTTGCCATCACCATCACTGTCGAGTGTTGCAACCGATCCGGGCATGCTGTCGGTCATCTCTGTGACCTGGAGATTGCTAGTATCAGAAGGGGTTGCACTGAATATCAACGCCCCCGTTTTGGCATTGACGATGTAGATACCTCTCCCCATGCTGTCACTGGATCCCAATCCCAGCAAGCTCTTGTTCACGTCATAACCGCCAGCAAAAATAAGCACGGGATCACTGATTCCCGGTACAAGCGCGACTTCAGGCACCGACCAGGTCAGCCCCAGCTCACCAAAACCAGTCGTCAGACTGTTCAGACGCCACTTCAGTGACGGCGCATCCGGGCTGGAGACGTCGAAGGCGTAATAAGCCTTGCCCCCACTCCTCAGCCCGGTGAACACCCAGACAAAGTCGCTTTCCGAGGCTTTCAATACACCATTACGGTTGGCATCCTTGATAAGGGCGACGGGAGATGAGTCGACGCCATAAATGTGGTCAGCGGATTCGGCATTGGCACGCAGCGCCTGCTGATTCGCCAGAAATTCATAGGGAATGGCGGCCCAGCTTTCGTCTACGGTTTTACCCATGTCCTTGAACATGTGAAGGAAACCGGCATTGGTTCCAAACACTATCCGCAAGTCGGGGGCATCCGTCGGGCTGCCGGATTGTGGGCCATAGTTCAGCACCAACGGACGGGAGTGCAGGGGATCCCCCATGATATGGCGGCGGTTCAGGGTTGAGGTATCAAAGTCTTCGTTGTCGACATCCAGCCCCTTGGTCCAGTTGATCAGGGAATCGAGTTCAGTCGTCGTAACTGCCTGCATGAAGGTCATGAGCGCCGCCTCACTGCCAGCCTGCGTCACCAGATTGGCCTTGGTCAGCTGATCGAGGCGGTTCTGGGCATTGTTGATGACATAGAGACTGCGATTGCTTTTCCCCGCCAGCATCTCTTGGGCTCCCCCTTCAGCCACCTTGTTGCCATCGCGGCCCGATGACCAGAAGGTTTGAGCGTTATCGATAATAGCACCATCAGGTTTAATTGCCGGCAATCCTCTCGCATCCACCACATAACCATCAGAAGAGAGCATTAATTTTTTTAGATTGCCTTTCCACTTAGGGCCGGCGTCTGGTTCAAACATCGCGTAATAAATATTGTTATTACTACGTGTTCTATCAAAGTTATTGCTGGCGATGGCGGGTGACACCAGTGATGCATTGATACGCAATATTGCCAATAGTGATGCTTTCAGCGCATCACTTAAGGCAGATGCATCGGTTGCCGGATAATATTCCCCTCCACCCCGCCGTGCCGTTTCGGCCAGCAAATTACCCGCTCCGGTAATGGCTTCATCACCAAACCCAACAGTGAAGGTAGTTACCGTCTGCTTATCACCCATCGTACTGTTAATATCATTGTGCTTCATATAGCCAGCCAGTGCAGCCAAATAACTAGACCCACGACTACTACCTGAACCATATGACACTGCTGTACCATAAGCCCGCTTGTCATTATCAGATAATGTGTTGATAAGACCTATCACAGTATTATCAGAGGAACCATCACTAGTCGGCTCACCATCGGTGATGTAAATAACATAACCATTGTTCGAACAATTGTCATAAGGAGCCTTATAAGTACCATCAGACTTTTCAGCTGATGTATCTCTGGCAGGCGATAAACTACCCCCCTGAGTACCGTAGACAACACTCATCCCTCCAAAGAATTGATAGGCCTCCTGTAAGGTCTCGCACAACGGCGTGTTGCCATCCGCATTCAATGCATTGACTTTATCAAGCAAGTCCTGCTCACCTGTCTTACCATTACCCAGGATTGTTTCACTTCCTAATATATTACGGACAATACGACCACCATTGGTATTTGTGTTTCTACTGCTATTCTCATTAAAAACTGCCAAACCAAAATCCACACCAGGTGTTGATGAAATTAACTCAGCCACCGCATTTTTGGCAATACTCAGCCTTGATTGGCTGACTGGTTTACCTGGCCCGTGATACCAACGTATATAATTGGAAGAATACAGTGTAATGCCTGTATTGTTATTATAGACATTGGTAACATCTGCAGTATACGCTGCCGTTGCGGTAGAGTTCCCCCTGATGGGGTAACCAGCCCCTACTGTCAAAGTTCCACTATAGGGATTGGCTGTATTCCTTACCGTAACATCCTGTTGACAATCTACCAATTTTATATCTTTTTCTTGCTCACCTCTGATGGAATCCCATGACCAATATCGCCAAAAAAGAAAATTGGTTTCCTTATAAACCCAAACAGCTGAAACAAACTGCCCTACATTGGACAAGGGGAGCTTTGACGTCGCGCATGCATTTACGCTGTCAGGGAAGCGGGCAGAACTGGTAATACTAGGCACACTGCTATTTGAAGAGAAATATATGTACTTTTTGCTATTGTTTGTGTCGGGGTCATTAGGTAATGCTGGATATATTGTTGCGGGATCATAGGCTTCACTCACCTGCATTGTTTCTTTCATACTGCCGGATGTATCAAATATCAGCAGCACCTTGGGGCGAAAATCCCCGGCCTTGTTAAAGTCATATATAAACAGTTCGGTGTCATCGGCTCTCGTCGATGTAATGCCAAACACAAGGCTACACCAGCATAAAATCACTCCAAGTCGTCGTAACCACATATCCTTCGCTCCTATTCGGTGAGCAGTGGTTGTTCTACACCCGCAATCCAAGTCAACGGGCGAACATATTTTCCATAATTCACATTGGCCTGCAGCTCGACATACTTGCACTTAGGAATCACATTGCTGCTGCTGGCGTCAATCTTTCTCTTGCACACGGTTTCGGTGCGATTAGCAAGAGCGACCGCGGCCGAAGCATTGCTGCTATTGATGCTGATCGCCGCACTGGCCCCCGGAGTGTCGCTCATGCCGGCAATCACCGTCGATATGTTGTTGCTCTGTATAGCGGCTTCGATAATGCCTTCGAGTCGGTGCTCTGCCTGGCGGAAGCTGGCAGACGAGCCTGCCATCTTGAGGTCTTGCCCCGAAGATTGCATCACCACCACGGCAATCAGGGTCAGGGGCACCAGAATGATCAGGGCTATGATCAGAGCCACACCGCTCTGGGATTTCATTTCCCTCCTCCTGCAATCACCGCTGGATTACGTAATGAGACGCTCGACTCCAATAGCAAACGACGATAACCATCGCCGTTACCCGGGACCTGAATATCGCCAACCTGATAGGTGTTGTTATTGACATAGCGACTGGAAACTTGTAACGAACGCACGAGCACAAAGACTCTAGCGGCGATGACTCGCCCCTCACTCCACTCCTGCCCTGTGACATTGTTGGTAGCGACATAGCGATCAATTTCGCCATCAGGGACTAAGCTGTCATCAACACCAAGCAATATTCTCATCTGTTCAATGCCTTCGGCCATTGCTCCACCAATTAATAAAGAACCACCCCCAGGGCGAGAGCGTGAACATATTGTTAAATTGATGCCAGTTCAGCTAACCCAGCATCCAGTACCTTTTCCAGATATGGGCTGCTCATGCCCGCAAATTGCTGCTTCTTCCGCAAGCTTGCCTTACGGCTGGTTTCGGCTCGCAGC